>NZ_JBVIBK010000001.1:0-65135 GCF_055573455.1 Streptomyces sp. NPDC030183 | reverse complement strand
AACTTCAGCTCCAGGATCTCGCCCTGGGCGTCGACCGTGATCTTCTGGCTCAGGTCGCCGTTGGCGACGGCGGTGGTCACCTGGGCGATGTTGCGGACCTGGGAGGTCAGGTTCGACGCCATGAAGTTGACGTTGTCGGTGAGGTCCTTCCAGACCCCGGACACGCCCCTGACCTGGGCCCGGCCGCCCAGCTGGCCCTCGGTGCCGACCTCGCGGGCCACCCTCGTCACCTCGTCCGCGAACGCGGACAGCTGGTCGACCATCGTGTTCACGGTGAGCTTCAGTTCGAGCAACTCGCCGGTCGCCTCGACGGTCACCGTACGGGTGAGATCGCCGCGCGCGACGGCGGTGGTCACCAGGGCGATGTCGCGCACCTGAGCGGTCAGCCGGGAGGCCATGGTGTTGACCGCCTCGGTCACATCCCGCCAACTCCCCGACAGGCCCCGAACCTTGGCCCGGCCGCCGAGCCGCCCCTCGGTGCCGACCTCGCGGGCCACCCGGGTCACCTCGCCGGTGAACAGCGACAGCTGGTCCACCATCTTGTTCACCGCTCGGCCCAACCGGCGTAAGTCGCCCCGCAGTTGACGGTTGCCGTCGTGCAGGTCGACGCGCTGGGTCAGATCGCCGCCGGCCACCGCGTCCAGCACCCGCGTGGCGTTCGCCGCGGGGGCGACCAGGGCGTCGAGCGTCTGGTTCACGTCGTCGACGCGGGTCGCCCACGCGCCCTGGCCGGGGCTGGCCGAGAGGCGCTCGTCCAGCCGGCCGTGCCGCACCAACTCCCGCTTGACGCGCTGCACTTCACCGCCGAAGTGCGTGCTGCGGTCGATGATCTGGTTGAAGAGGGCGCACAGCTCCGCGACCGGCGCGGGACCCGTCTCCGGGGTCTTGGTGAAGGTGCCGTCGCGCGCCGCGGTCATGGCGGCGGTGAGCGCGCGCAGGTCGGACACGCGGATGAGTACGTCCGATCCGCTGTCTTTCTGACCGTCTTCGAGCGCCCGCGTAGCACTGTTCTCACTCATGGTTGCCCACTTCGGTAACTCGGCGCTTATGAGCGTGGCCAGTCTGTCACTCTGTCCGTGCCGCCTGGGGCCTAATCGTCCGAACTTCTCAGGGAGCCGCTCAGTGGGGGCCATTCCGACGCAGCGGGAGACCGTTCCGCGTTCTCCTGATGCGCCCGCCGGTCCGCAGGACACGAGCGCCCCCGAGGGCCGCTCGGGCGCGGCCTACGTCGGATCCGTACGCGCCGGCGCCGACCGGCGCGCGGTGGCGCGGTTGTCGCTGCCCGGGGGGCCGCTCGCGCCCGGAGCCGCCCGGCGCTTCGTCGGCAACGCGCTCCGGGAGTGGACGGATCTCGCGCTCCCCGGTGCCGACGCGTTCGGCGGCCGGCTGGTCGAGGACACGCTCGTGGTGGTCAGCGAACTGGTCACCAACGCGGTCGTCCACGCCGGTACCGACGTCGAACTGCTGTGCCGCTACGACCGTGACGACCGCACCGCCTCCGGCTGGCTCGTCCTCGAGGTCTCCGACCACCATCCCTCCCGCGTGGTACGCGACGAGGGCGCCGCACGCCCGTACCTCGTCGAACGTCCTTACGGCGCTGCCGAGTACGGCCGGGGGCTGCGCCTGGTCGCGGCGGTCTCCGAGGCGTGGGGCATCACCTACCGCACCGGCGTGAAGACCGTCTGGGCCCGGCTGTCGGTGGACGGGGCGCTGGCGGTGGACGAGGACGACGAGCGGGACGAGGGGCTCGGCGCGATCGGGGGGATCGGAGGGCTCGGGGGTCCAGAGGGCTCTGGGGGCCCTGGAGGTCCCGAGGGCCCTGGGGGGCCTGCGGGGTACGGAGGCGGGGGCCGGGAGCCGGACGTGGCGGGGGCGTACGCGGATGATGCGGGACGGGAGGACACGGCCGCCTGCGCCGGCGCGTACGCCACGAGCGGGGAGGGCCACGCGGGGGCGTACGCCACGAGCGGGGACGGTCACGCGGGGGCGTACGCCACGGCCGAGGACGGTCACGCGGGGGCGTACGCCGGGGGGCGTGGCGCTGGAGGGGAGCGGGGGCACGACGGTCTGGACCCGACCCGCCCCACCGGCCCGTTCGACAGGGGGCCGGCCGATCTCGTCGCGCCGGTTCCGCGGCGTGACGTGGAGGGGGACCGGGAGTGGCTGAACCGGGGTGCCCTCTCCTTCCTCGCCGAGGCGTCCGATCTGCTCGCCGGGCAGCTCGACGAGGACCTGGTCGCCGCGCTCGCCGGACAGCTCCTGGTGCCCCGCCTGGCCGACTGGTGCGCGGTGTGGCTGGAGGACGAGACCCTCGGCTGGCGCGGCTCCGACGGCTCCCTCGGACCCGCGCCCCGGCTCGCCCGGGTCTGGCACGGCAGCGAGAACCGCATCGAGGACCTCCGCAGGGCCCTGGAGAAGGACCCGCCCAGGTTGCCCGAGTCGGTCCGCTCGCGGGCGGTGCCGGTGCCGTGGCCACGGATGGGCAACCCGGCACGCGACAGCGCCGCACGGGCGGCGGCGGACGTGGACACGGGCGCGGGCGCGGGCGCTAGCACGAACGCCGACACGCCTGAGGACCCGCACGAGGACACCCACGCACCGGCGGCCTCGGGTGCCTCGGCGGCTTCGGCCACCCCGCCCGCGCAGCCAGGTGCCGCGTCACCCCCGGCGGGCGGGACGGAGCCTTCCGACGGCCCCTCCGGCGACCCCTCGAGCGGCCCCTCCGAAGACCGGCGCAAGGGCGGTGAGCCCGGAGGCAGGGGCGCGGACGGGGCGGCGCTGGCGTACCGGCTGATCGCCGGTGGGCGGCCGCTCGGCACGCTCGTGATCGGCCGCGCCGGGCTGCTCCGTTTCCCGGACGAGCTGACCGGGCTCGTCGAGGACCTCAGCCGCCGCATCGCCCTGGCGATCGGGGCGGCCCGCCAGTACGCCCGCCAGGCCACCATCAGCCGGGTCCTCCAGCGCGGACTGCTCCCGGGCGCGGTCGCCGAGATCCCCGGGGTGACCAGCGCCCTCGTGTACGAACCGCGCGACAAGGGCGGACCGAGCGGCGACTTCTACGACCTGTTCCCGGCGGGCCGGGGCCGCTGGTGCTTCGCGCTCGGCGACGTCCAGGGAAAAGGCCCCGAGGCCGCCGTCGTCATCGGCCTCGCCCGCCCCTGGCTCCGGCTGCTCGCCCGCGAGGGCTACGGCGTCGCCGACGTGCTCGACCGCCTCAACCAGCTCCTCCTGGACGACGCGACCGAGACGGCCGACGCCGCCGCCCGGGCCCTGGTCACGGCGGGCGATCCCGGTCTCGTCGACCCGGAGGCGTCCCAGACCCGCTTCCTCTCCCTCCTCTACGGCGAACTCGTTCCCTTCGACGGCGGCGTCCGCTGCACCCTCGCCTCGGCCGGACACCCGCTGCCGCTCCTCCTCGGCCCGGAAGGTGACGTACGGACCGTGGCCGAGCCGCAGACCCTGCTGGGTGTGATCGAGGACGCGGAGTACGTCTCGGAGACGTTCGAGCTGCGCCCCGGTGACACGCTGCTCAGCGTGACCGACGGGGTGACCGAGCGGCGCAGCGGTCCGGTCATGTTCGACGACGCCGACGGCCTCGCGAGCGCGCTGGCCGGCTGCGCCGGACTCGACGCCCAGCTGATCGCCGAACGGATCCGCCGGCTCGTGCACGAGTTCGGACCGGGCGCTCCGGAGGACGACCTGGCGCTGCTGGTGCTCCAGGCGGAGTAGCCGCCGCTCAGGTGCTGGACAATGGAACGCATGCCTTCCGCACTTCCCGACGGTGAGCCCGTCCCCGACGACGGGGCGCTGCCCGCGCACGCCCTGGCCGGGGCGGCCGAGCGGCCCCTCGGGTTCTATCTGCACGTCCCGTACTGCGCGACCCGCTGCGGGTACTGCGACTTCAACACCTACACCGCGACCGAGCTGCGCGGCACGGGCGGCGTGCTGGCCTCCCGTGACAACTACGCGGACACCGTCGTCGACGAGATCCGCCTCGCCCGCAAGGTCCTCGGCGACGACCCGCGGCCCGTCCGCACGGTCTTCGTCGGCGGCGGCACCCCCACACTGCTGGACCCCGGCGATCTCGTACGGATGCTGGGGGCGATCCGCGACGAGTTCGGGCTCGCGGACGACGCCGAGGTGACGACGGAGGCGAACCCGGAGTCCGTGGACCCCGCGTACCTGGCGACCCTGCGGGCCGGCGGCTTCAACCGGATCTCCTTCGGTATGCAGAGCGCCCGGCAGCACGTCCTGCGGATCCTCGACCGGACGCACACGCCGGGGCGCCCGGAGGCGTGTGTCGCGGAGGCGCGCGCGGCCGGGTTCGAGCACGTCAACCTCGACCTGATCTACGGCACGCCCGGGGAGTCCGACGACGACTGGCGGGCCTCCCTGGACGCGGCGCTCGGCGCCGGGCCGGACCACGTCTCGGCGTACGCGCTGATCGTCGAGGAGGGCACGCGGCTCGCGCGGCGGATCCGGCGGGGCGAGGTGCCGATGACGGACGACGACGTGCACGCCGACCGGTATCTGATCGCCGAGGAGATGCTCTCGGCCGCCGGCTTCGACTGGTACGAGGTCTCCAACTGGGCGACCTCCGACGCGGGCCGGTGCCTCCACAACGAGCTGTACTGGCGCGGCGCCGACTGGTGGGGCGCGGGGCCGGGCGCGCACAGCCATGTCGGCGGTGTGCGCTGGTGGAACGTCAAGCACCCCGGCGCGTACGCGGGGGCGCTGGCGGCGGGGAGGTCGCCGGGAGCGGGACGGGAACTGCTGTCGGACGAGGACCGCCGGGTGGAGCGGATCCTGCTGGAGCTGAGGCTGCGCGAGGGCGTGCCGCTGGACCTGCTGCGGGAGGAGGGGCGCGCGGCCGCCCGCCGGGCACTCACGGACGGGCTGCTGGCGAGGGAGCCGTACGACGAGGGGCGCGCGGTACTGACCCTGCGGGGCCGCCTCCTCGCCGACGCGGTCGTCCGAGACCTCGTCGACTGACCGACCACCGCTCCTGCCGCCGACCGGCCCCTCGCGGGCCGGGCCGACCATCTGCCCCGATGCGAGCTCTCACGGGCCGACCGGCTGTTCGTTGTCGTGGCGGCTTTCGGGGGCCGACGGGCTGTTCGTTGTGGTGGCGGCTTTCGGGGGCCGACGGGCTGTTCGTTGTGGTGGCGGCTTTCGGGGGCCGACCGGCTGCTCGTTGTGGTGGCGGCTCTCGCGGGTCGACCGGCCGGCCGACGCGGATCGGGACCTCGGGGGCCGACCGGCCGTCCCTCGCGGTGCGGGCCCTCGCTGGCCGAACCGTCATCCGTTGTGCGCCGGCTCTCGTCGGCTGACCGGCCTCCGTCGCGGATCGGGATCTCGGGGGCCGAACCGTCATCCGTTGTGTGCCGGCTCTCGTCGGCCGACCCGCCTCCGTCGCGGTGTGGGCCCTCGTCGGCCGCCCCGACATCCGACGGCCTCCGACCCCAGGGGGCGGCCCGCTACCCGTCGCCGACCGTGACGAAGTCGATCAGTTCTTCCACTCGGCCCAGCAGCGCCGGCTCCAGGTCCTTGTAGGACCGCACGCTCCCCAGGATCCGCTGCCACGCCGCACCGGTGTTCTCCGGCCAGCCCAGCGCCCGGCACACCCCGGTCTTCCAGTCCTGGCCGCGCGGCACCCGGGGCCACGCCCCGACGCCCAGGGCGGACGGCTTCACCGCCTCCCAGATGTCGATGTACGGGTGGCCGACGACCAGGACGTCGTCGCCGGTCACGGAGGCGGCGATGCGGGACTCCTTGCTGCCCGGGACCAGGTGGTCGACCAGGACGCCCAGCCGCGCGTCGGGGCCGGGGGCGAAGTCCGCGACGATCTCCGGGAGGTCGTCCACGCCCTCCAGGTACTCCACCACCACGCCCTCGATCCGCAGGTCGTCGCCCCAGACCTTCTCGACCAGCTCGGCGTCGTGGCGGCCCTCCACATAGATCCGGCCGGCGCGGGCCACCCGCGCGCGGGCGCCGGGGACGGCGACCGAGCCGGACGCCGTACGGGCCGGGCGGGCCGGGGCGGCGGACGAGGGGCGCACCAGCGTCACCACCTGCCCCTCCAGCAGGAACCCGCGCGGCTCCAGCGGGAAAACCCGGTGCTTGCCGAAGCGGTCCTCCAGGGTCACCGTGCCCGCCTCGCAGCGGATCACCGCGCCGCAGAAACCGGTGTCGGCCTCCTCGACCACCAGGCCCGGGTCGGCCGGGACCTCGGGAACCGGCTTGGGCTTCTTCCACGGCGGGGTCAGGTCCGGAGAGTACTGGCGCATTCGGATGACGATAGGAGAACCCGCGCCCGGAAGCGCCCCCGCTCAGCCCGACACGCCGAAGCGGCGTGCGAGCGTGTCGCGCTGGGTCCGGACGAACGCCGCGTCGACCACCGCCCCGTGCCCGGGCACGTACAGGGCGTCCTCTCCGCCCAGCTCCAGCAACCGGTCCAGCGCGGCCGGCCAGTGGGACGGTACGGCGTCCGGGCCGGCCTGGGGCTCGCCGGACTCCTCCACCAGGTCCCCGCAGAAGACGATCTCGGGGGCGGCGGACGAGCCGGGCACCAGGACCGCCAGGTCGTGCGGCGTGTGCCCCGGCCCCACGTTCGCCAGCAGCACCTGGGGGCCGTCGCCCAGATCCAGGGTCCACTCGCCCGAGACCTGGTGCCGGGGGCGTACCAGCAGGTCGGCGGCCTCGGCGGCGTCCTCGGCGGGGAGCCCGTGGCGGACGGCGTCGGCGCGCAGTTCGTCCCGCCCGCCGTCCAGGACGCCGTCCAGGCCCACCGCGCCGAACACCTCCACCCCGGCGAAGACGGACGCCCCGAAGACATGGTCGAAGTGGGAGTGGGTGAGCGCGAGATGTGTCACACGGGCGCCGCCGAGCAGCTCGCGAGCCTCGGCACGCAACCGCGCGCCCTCCCGCAGGCTCGAACCCGCGTCGACCAGGAGGGCCGCCCCGTCCCCGACCACCAGCCCGACCGTGCAGTCCCAGCCGGGGAGGCGGCACCGCCCGACCCGCGGCGCCAGTCCCTCCCACCCGCACTCTTCCCAAGTCACCGTCATGACCCGACGCTAGCCCCCCAGGGGCGCGGGACGACCCGGCGCGGTGCCCGTGGCGCCCGGAAAGGGCGCCCCCCGTCCGGCACCCCGTGTCCCTCGTCACTCCTCGCCGGGCCGCGGCGGCCCCGCGCCGCGTCCGTACCCGTCGGTAGAGAGCGGTGCGACATCGTCGGACAGGTCGGTACACGTCGGCACGACATGGCTGGACCGGCCTTGCCGGGGGCGTACCCCACCGCCGTACACTGGGCGGGGAGTGTTGGCACTCGCCCGAGGTGAGTGCCAAGGGGGAAGTCGCGCGGGAGACGAGCTGGAGGTGTGCGCGAATGCTCAGTGAACGCAGGCTCCAGGTGCTGCGCGCCATCGTCCAGGACTATGTCGGCACCGAGGAGCCGGTGGGGTCGAAGGCCCTCACCGAGCGGCACAACCTCGGCGTGTCCCCGGCGACGGTCCGCAACGACATGGCGGCGCTGGAGGACGAGGGCTACATCGCCCAGCCCCACACCAGCGCGGGCCGCATCCCCACCGACAAGGGGTACCGGCTCTTCGTCGACAAGCTGGCCGGCGTCAAGCCCATGACCGCGCCGGAGCGGCGCGCGATCCAGAACTTCCTGGACGGCGCCGTCGACCTGGATGACGTGGTCGCGCGAACCGTACGGCTGTTGGCTCAGCTGACCCGGCAGGTCGCCGTCGTGCAGTACCCGTCGCTGACCCGCTCGACGGTGCGCCACGTGGAGCTGCTGTCGCTGGCCCCCGCCAGGCTGATGCTCGTGCTGATCACGGACACCGGCCGGGTGGAGCAGCGCATGGTCGACTGCCCGGCGCCCTTCGGAGAAACGTCTCTCGCGGATCTGCGGGCCCGGCTCAACAGCCGGGTCGCGGGCCGCCGGTTCACCGACGTGCCCCGGCTGGTCGAGGACCTGCCGGAGGCGTTCGACGTCGAGGACCGGGGTACGGTCTCGACGGTGCTCTCCACGCTGCTGGAGACCCTTGTCGAGGAGAACGAGGAGCGGCTGATGATCGGCGGCACCGCCAATCTGACCCGCTTCGGACATGACTTCCCCCTCACGATCCGGCCCGTCCTCGAAGCCCTCGAGGAACAGGTCGTCCTCCTCAAGTTGCTGGGGGAGGCGGGGGATTCGGGCATGACCGTCCGCATCGGTCACGAGAACGCGTATGAGGGACTCAACTCCACGTCCGTCGTCTCGGTCGGCTACGGTTCGGGCGGCGAGGCAGTCGCGAAACTGGGCGTGGTCGGACCTACGCGCATGGACTATCCGGGAACGATGGGAGCGGTACGAGCGGTGGCACGGTACGTCGGACAGATCCTGGCGGAGTCTTAAGTGGCCACGGACTACTACGCCGTACTCGGCGTGCGCCGCGACGCGTCCCAGGACGAGATCAAGAAGGCGTTCCGCAGGCTCGCTCGCGAGCTGCACCCGGACGTCAACCCCGATCCGAAGACGCAGGAGCGGTTCAAGGAGATCAACGCGGCGTACGAGGTTCTCTCGGACCCGCAGAAGAAGCAGGTCTACGACCTCGGCGGCGACCCGCTGTCCCAGTCGGGCGGCGGAGGCGCGGGCGGCTTCGGAGCCGGCGGCTTCGGGAACTTCTCGGACATCATGGACGCCTTCTTCGGTACGGCGTCCCAGCGCGGCCCCCGGTCGCGCACGCGCCGCGGCCAGGACGCGATGATCCGGCTGGAGGTCGACCTCGACGAGGCCGCCTTCGGCACGACGAAGGACATCCAGGTCGACACGGCCGTGGTGTGCGGCACCTGCAGCGGCGAGGGCGCGGCCCCCGGCACGAGCGCGCAGACCTGTGACATGTGCCGCGGCCGCGGTGAGGTCTCGCAGGTCACGCGGTCCTTCCTGGGCCAGGTCATGACCTCCCGGCCCTGCCCGCAGTGCCAGGGCTTCGGCACGATCGTCCCGAACCCGTGCCCCGAGTGCGCGGGCGACGGACGGGTGCGGTCGCGGCGGACGCTGACGGTGAAGATCCCGGCCGGCGTCGACAACGGCACACGCATCCAGCTGGCCGGCGAGGGCGAGGTCGGGCCCGGCGGCGGTCCCGCCGGTGACCTCTACGTCGAGATCCACGAGCTGCCGCACCCGACGTTCCAGCGGCGTGGCGACGACCTGCACTGCACGGTGACGATCCCCATGACCGCGGCGGCGCTCGGCACCAAGGTGCCGCTGGAGACGCTGGACGGCCTGGAGGAGGTCGACATCCGGCCCGGTACCCAGTCCGGCCAGTCGATCCCGCTGCACGGGCGCGGTGTCACACACCTGCGCGGCGGGGGCCGTGGCGACCTCATCGTCCACGTCGAGGTGCAGACCCCGACGAAGCTCGACCCCGAGCAGGAGCAGCTGCTGCGGCAGCTGGCCGCGCTGCGGGGCGAGGAGCGGCCGACGGGGCAGTTCCAGCCGGGCCAGCAGGGGTTGTTCTCGCGGCTGAAGGACGCGTTCAACGGGCGCTAGCCGGTTCGTTCGGCTGCGGGTGCGTGGGGGCTGGTCGCGCAGTTCCCCGCGCCCCTGGAAGCCGAGGGCTGCGCACCCGTGCTTTTCCAAGAAGGATCACGAACCACGGCAGGCGGCCCCCGGCCCCACCGGATTCGGTCGGGGTTCGGGGACGTGAAACCATGCGGCCATGTCCTCCTCCGCACTGACCGATCTCTTTCCTCTCCCGATCGTGCAGGCCCCGATGGCGGGCGGGGTCTCCGTCCCGCCGCTGGCCGCCGCCGTGTCCGAGGCCGGGGGCCTGGGGTTCCTGGCCGCCGGCTACAAGACGGCCGACGGGATGTACCAGGAGATCAACGCGCTCCGGGCGCTCACCTCACGCCCGTTCGGCGTGAACCTGTTCATGCCCCAGCCCGAGTACGCGGAGCCCGCCGCCGTCGAGGTGTACGCGGAACAGCTGGCCGGTGAGGCCACCTGGTACGGGACGGAGCTGGGCGACCCCGACAGCGGGCGCGACGACGGCTACGAGGCCAAACTCGCCGTCCTGCTCGACAACCCCGTGCCGGTGGTCTCCTTCCACTTCGGCTGCCCGACCCCCGAGGTCATCGAGTCTCTCGCCCGCAAGGGCACGCTGACCCTCGTCACGGCCACCTCCGCGGAGGAGGCGCAGGCCGTGGAGCGGTCGGGCGCCCACGCGGTGATCGTGCAGGGCGTCGAGGCGGGCGGCCACCAGGGCACCCACCGCGACGACCCCGAGCGGGACTGCGCCGGCATCGGACTGCTCGCCCTGGTCGCCCAGGTCCGGGAGGCCGTGGCGCTGCCGATCGTCGCGGCCGGCGGGATCATGCGCGGCGGCCAGATCGCCGCCCTCCTCACGGCGGGCGCGAGCGCCGCCCAGCTCGGTACGGCGTTCCTCGCCACACCCGAGTCGGGGGCCGCCGCCGTGCACAAGCGGGCGCTCACCGACCCCCTCTTCGTCCGCACGGAGCTGACCCGCGCCTTCTCCGGGCGCCCGGCCCGGGGCCTGGTCAACCGCTTCATGCGCGAGCACGGTCCGTACGCGCCCGTCGCCTACCCGGAGGTCCACCACCTGACCTCGCCGCTGCGCAAGGCCGCCGCCAGGGCCGAGGACCCGCAGGGCATGGCGCTGTGGGCCGGGCAGGGGCACCGGATGGCGCGGGACCTGCCCGCCGGGGAACTGGTCGGCGTACTCGCCGCCGAGATCGCCGCGGCGCAGGCCGCGGTCGTGTCCGCGGGGATCGGGACGGCCGGGATCGGGACGGCCGGGATCGGGACGGCCGGGCCGGGCTCGGCCTCCGCGCCGACGTCCCCGCAGGCCTCCGCTTCCGGTTCCGACGAGGCCGGCTCCGGGACCGCGACGGGCGGTGAGGGCCGATGACCGCTCCCGTATTCGTCGTCGAGTCGCTGGAGCTGCCCCCCGGCAGCGGCGGCGAGTTCGTCCTCGACGGGCCCGAGGGGCGGCACGCCGTCTCCGTGAAGCGGCTGCGGCCCGGGGAGGACGTCGTCCTCACCGACGGGCGCGGCCGGTGGGCCGAGGGGATCGTCAAGGCGGCCGAGGGCAAGGACCGGCTCGTGGTGACGGACCTGGAGTCCGTCCACGAGGAGCCGGTGGCGCGGCCCAGGATCACCGTCGTACAGGCGCTGCCGAAGGGGGACCGGGGCGAGCTGGCCGTCGAGACCATGACCGAGGTCGGGATCGACGCGATCGTGCCGTGGGCGGCTTCGCGGTGCATCACGCAGTGGAAGGGCGAGCGGGGGCTCAAGGCCCTCGCCAAGTGGCGGGCCACCGCGCGGGAGGCGGGCAAGCAGTCGCGGCGCGTACGGTTCCCCGAGGTCGGGGAACTGGCGACGGGCAAGCAGGTCGCCGCGTTGCTCGCGGCGGCGGACTTCGCGGGGGTGCTGCACGAGAGCGGGGACGCTGCGCTGGCCTCGGCGGAACTTCCCTCCGCCGGGGAGATCGTGCTGGTCGTGGGGCCTGAAGGGGGCGTCTCCCCGGAGGAGTTGGCGTTGTTCGCGGAGGCCGGGGCCCGGGCGTACCGGCTGGGGCCGAGTGTGCTGCGGACGTCCACCGCGGGGACGGCGGCGGGGGCGTTGTTGCTGACGCGTACGGGGCGGTGGGGGTGACCGGGGGCGCCCAGTAGCTCGGGGGCGACTGTTGTAGGGCGGCTGCGGGTGCGTCGCGGTTGTTCGCGCAGTTCCCCGCG
The DNA here is from genome assembly GCF_055573455.1 of Streptomyces sp. NPDC030183. NCBI lineage: Bacteria > Bacillati > Actinomycetota > Actinomycetes > Kitasatosporales > Streptomycetaceae > Streptomyces > Streptomyces sp. NPDC030183. Next base: position 53,390 of record NZ_JBVIBK010000001.1, on the reverse strand, counting down.
CCCCTGAAAAGCGACCGGGGCTGCGCCCCGTGCTTTTCGACGGCGCCACCCGCTGAAGGCCGGGCCGCAGGCCCGAGCCTTCAGGGGCGCGGGGAACTGCGCGAGCAACCCCCACCCGCACCCGCACCCGCGAACGTACCCTCCGGCCCGAGTTCTTGGGCGCATATCCACGGCCGCGCGGGGAACACCCCGGCTGGGGGAGCGTGGCTGCATGTGGTCTTTCGTCGTGGGCCCAGTGGTGGGAGGCTGCCGTCCATGGGGGTTTTGGGACGAGTAAGGGTGAATCGGTCCACAGGGCGCCGGACGTGGGCGCGCGCCGGACTCGGGCTCGTGGCGGTCGTCGCGCTCGCCGCCTGCGAGGGGGGCGGCATCAACACCGGCGCCGTCGCCTTCACCACGGACCAGATGGGGACCAAGGAACTGGAGCGGCACGGCGTCGACGTCCAGTGGCTCACCTGCACAGCCTCGTACGGCGACAACGGCGACAACGGCGACAACGGCGACAGTCGTGACGACGGCGGCGACAGGAAGAAGTCCGCTTCGCCCTCCGCTTCCGTCGACACCGTGGCGAACGTGAACTGCGAGGGCGAGGACAAGAAGGGCCGTGACATCACGATCACCGGGAAGGTGACCAAGGAGGTCAACGGCAAGTGCGTACGCGGTGATCTGACCGCCAAGGTCGACGGCAAGCAGCGCTTCCACGTCGACGTGCTCGGCAACTGCAACGCCCCCGACCCCACCCCCGGAACACCGGACCAGCCGGGGCGGCCCGGCCCCACCGCGACGGTGACCGTCACCCAGACCATCTGGTGCCAGAAGGACCCGCAGTGCTGGCCGGAGGGGAAGTAGCCGGCGGGTAGGGGGCGTGAAAGGTGCAAGTGCGGTTCGTGGCGGGCGACGTGATCCAAACGTCTCCCCAGACGCCCGTGCGCTGCTTACAGTGACCGGGTGACTCAGACCGTACCGTCCACACCGTCCGTTCAGGCCGTCCATTCCGTTCCGACCGCGTATCTCCGATACCCGCACCTGCACGGCGACTTGATCGCCTTCACCGCCGAGGACGACGTCTGGGTCGCCCCGCTCGACGGCGGTCGTGCGTGGCGCGTCAGCGCGGACAACATGCCCGTCAACCACCCTCGCATCTCCCCGGACGGCACGCTCGTCGCGTGGACCTCCACCCGGGACGGCGCCCCCGAGGTGCATGTCGCACCCGTCGACGGCGGCCCCGCCAAGCGCCTCACGCACTGGGGCAGTTGGCGGACCCAGGTGCGCGGCTGGACCCCCGACGGGCAGGTCCTCGCCCTCAGCACCCAGGGACAGCCCAGCCTGCGGCAGAGCTGGGCGCGGGCCGTCCCGCTCGACGGCGGACCCGCCACGACCCTGCCGTACGGGCCGGTCGGCCATGTCGCGTACGGCCCGGCCACCGTGCTGCTGTCCGCGCCGATGGGTCGCGAGGCCGCCTGGTGGAAGCGGTACCGGGGCGGCACGGCGGGCAAGCTGTGGATCGACCGCGAGGGCGACGGCGAGTTCGTCCGCCTGCACGCCGACCTCGACGGGAACCTGGAGTACCCGCTGTGGGTGGGCGACCGGATCGCGTTCCTCTCCGACCACGAGGGCGTCGGCGCGCTGTACTCGTCGCTCGCGGACGGCTCCGACCTGCGGCGCCACACGCCCGTCGAGGGTTTCTACGCCCGGCACGCGGCCACCGACGGCACCCGGGTCGTGTACTCGTCCGCCGGTGAACTGTGGCTGCTGGACGACCTCGACGGGGCCGAGCCGCGCCGGGTCGACGTGCGGCTGGGCGGGCAGCGCGTCGACCTCCAGCCGTTCCCGGTGAACGCCTCCCGCTGGTTCGGCTCCGCCTCGCCCGACCACACCGCCCGGGGCAGCGCCGTCGCCGTCCGCGGCTCCGTGCACTGGGTCACCCACCGCTCCGGCCCCGCCCGCGCGCTCGCCGCCGAGCACGGGGTACGGGCCAGGCTGCCGCGCGCCTTCCGGGTGGAGGGCGAGGAATGGGTGGTGTGGGTGACGGACGCGGAGGGCGACGACGCCCTGGAGTTCGCCCCCGCGACCGGCACCGGACCGGGCACGACTCCCCGCCGGCTCGCCGCCGGGCAGCTGGGCCGCGTCCTCGGGCTCGCCGTGGCGCCCGACGGCAGCCGGGTCGCCGTCGCCGCGCACGACGGGCGGGTGCTGCTCGTGGAGCGGGAGACGGGCGAGGTCCGGGAGGTCGACCGCAGCGAGGACGGGGAGGCGACCGGGCTCGTCTTCTCGCCCGACTCGGGCTGGCTCGCCTGGTCGCACCCCGGCGCGCGCCCCCTGCGTCAGCTCAAGCTCGCCAACACCGCCGACCTGTCCGTCACCGAGGCCACCCCGCTCCGCTTCCAGGACTTCTCCCCGGCGTTCACCCTCGACGGCAAGCACCTGGCCTTCCTCTCCGCGCGCGCCTTCGACCCCGTCTATGACGAACACGTCTTCGACCTGCACTTCGTCAGCGGCGCCCGCCCGCACCTCATCACGCTCGCCGCGACCACCCCGTCACCCTTCGGGCCGCAGCGTCACGGCCGGCCGTTCGAGGCGCCCGACAAGGAGGAGACCCCGGACAGCGAGGGCGCCCCCGTCACCCGGATCGACCTCGAAGGGCTCGCCGACCGGATCGTGCCCTTCCCCGTCGAGGCCGCCCGCTACTCCACGCTCCGCGCCGCCAAGGACGGCGTGCTGTGGTTGCGCCACCCCGTTACCGGCGTCCTCGGCCACTCCCGGGCCACCCCCGACGACCCCGACCCGAAGACGAGCCTGGAGCGGTACGACCTCGCCCAGCGGCGCCTGGAGTACCTCGCCTCCGACGCCGAGCACTACGCCGTCAGCGGCGACGGCAAACGGGTGCTGCTGTGGACCGACGGCAAACTCAAGGTCGTCCCCAGCGACCGGCGGGCCTCGGGCGACGACGACAGCGACAGCAACATCACCGTCGACCTCAGCCGCGTCCGGCAGACCGTCGACCCGGCCGCCGAGTGGCGGCAGATGTTCGACGAGACCGGCCGCCTCATGCGGGACAACTTCTGGCGCCCCGACCTCGGCGGCGTCGACTGGCAGGCCGTCCTCGACCGCTACCGGCCCGTCCTCGACCGGGTCGCCACCCACGACGACCTCGTCGACCTGCTGTGGGAGGTGCAGGGCGAACTGGGCACGTCCCACGCCTACGTCACCCCGCGCGGCGGCGGAGTCTCCGGCGACCGGCGGCAGGGCCTCCTGGGCGCGGACATCTCCCGGCACGAGGACGGCACCTGGCGCATCGACCGCGTCCTGCCCTCCGAGACCTCCGACCCCGACGCGCACGCGCCGCTCGCCGCGCCCGGCGTGGCCGTGCGGGCCGGCGACGCGATCGTCGCCGTCGGCGGGCAGCCCGTCGATCCCGTGGCCGGGCCCGGACCGCTGCTCGTCGGCACCGCGGGCAAGGCGGTCGAACTGACCGTCCTGCCCTCCGGCGGCGGCGACCCGCGCCACACCGTCGTCGTGCCCATCGCGGACGAGGAACCGCTGCGGTACCACGCGTGGGTGGCGGACCGGCGGGCCTACGTCCACGAGAAGTCCGGCGGACGGCTCGGCTATCTGCACGTGCCCGACATGGTCGGCTCCGGCTGGGCGCAGCTCCACCGGGACCTGCGGGTCGAGGTCGCGCGGGAGGGGCTCGTCGTGGACGTCCGGGAGAACCGGGGCGGACACACCTCTCAGCTGGTGGTGGAGAAGCTGGCGCGGCGGATCGTGGGCTGGGACCTGCCGCGCGGGATGCGGGCGACCAGCTACCCCGACGACGCGCCCCGGGGGCCCGTCGTCGCCGTCGCCAACGAGTTCTCCGGCTCCGACGGGGACATCGTGAACGCGGCGATCAAGGCGCTCGGGATCGGGCCGGTCGTCGGGACGCGGACGTGGGGCGGGGTCGTCGGCATCGACAGCCGGTACCGCCTCGTCGACGGGACGCTGGTGACCCAGCCGAAGTACGCGTTCTGGCTGGAGGGGTACGGGTGGGGTGTCGAGAACCACGGCGTCGACCCGGACGTCGAGGTCGTCCAGGCGCCGCAGGACCATGCGGCCGGGCGTGACCCTCAGCTGGACGAGGCGATCCGGATCGCGTTGGCGGGGCTGGAGGAGACACCGGCGAAGACGGCACCGGGGCTGCCGGGCGAGAGCGCCTAGTAGCTCGGGGGTGCGCGGATTGTCGGGCGGGTGCGGGTGGTTCGTGGTTTCTCGCGCAGTTCCCCGCGCCCCTGAAAAGCGACCGGGGCTGCGCCCCGTGCTTTTCAGGGAAGGGTGGGCCGAAGGCCCCACCCTTCGGCTTCCGTTCTAGTGGTCGTCGCAACACCCCAGTCAGGGGGTGCGATGGACTTCAAGATTCGGGAGAACCGGCAGGGGGCTCAAGGCCGCAAGGTCCTGGTCCGTGAGCGAGCGGAATACTTCCGGCTCATGGACCAGGGCTTCACCAACACAGAGGCTTGCCGGATCGTCGGGATCAACCGGCGGACCGGCAAGCGGTGGCGTCACGGCCGCCAGGCCACGGGAGCAACAGCGGGTGCTCCACCGGTCCGCAGGCCGCTGTCGCCCGATGGCCCGGTCCGCTACCTGCGGGAATCCGATCGCATCCACATCGCCGACCGGCTGCGGGAGAGGGCGTCCATCCGGCAGATAGCCGCTGAACTGGGCCGAAGCCCGTCCACGATCAGCCGGGAGATACGCCGCAACGGCATGCCACTGCGCAAAGGCAGCTCCCGCTGGGTCTACCGGCCGCACGCCGCGCAGTCCCGCGCCGACGCCCGGCGGCCTCGCCCGAAGCCGGGAAAGATCGGCCAGAGCCCCGAACTGCGCGACTTCATCCAGGACCACCTCGCACGCCGCTGGAGTCCGGAACAAATCTGCCAGGCTCTGCGGACACGCTTCCCCGGCCGGCCGGAGATGCACGTGACCCACGAGACCATCTACCAGGCCCTTTACATCCAAGGCCGCGGAGAACTCCGCCGCGAACTGGCCAGAGCCCTGCGCACAGGAAGGGCCATGCGCCGCTCGCACCGCCAGTCCTACAAGCGCCAGCCCCGTATGGCCAAGGACATGGTGATGATCAGCGAACGCCCTGCCGAGGCAGCCGACCGGGCGATCCCGGGCCACTGGGAGGGGGACCTCATCATCGGCAAGGCTCACAAGTCCGCGATCGGCACCCTCGTGGAGCGTTCCAGCCGCTTCGTCGCCCTCGTCCACCTCCCCGAAGGCCGCCAGCCCACGCAGACACGCGACGCGCTCATACAAACCGTCGCGGCCCTCCCGACCGAGCTCAGACGCTCTCTCACCTGGGATCAGGGCTCCGAGATGCACCTGCACAAGGACTTCAGCACCGCCACCGACATGCCGGTCTTCTTCTGTGACCCCGGCAGTCCGTGGCAGCGCGGCTCGAACGAGAACACCAACGGCCTGCTGCGGCAGTACTTCCCCAAGGGCACCGACCTGGCCCGCTACACCCGCGAACAGCTGGACGCCGTCGCGGCCGAGCTGAACAGCCGGCCACGCAAAACGCTCGGCTGGGAAACCCCAGCCGAGCGCCTCGCTAAGCTCCTGGCCACAGCCAGTTGATCACTTGTGTTGCAACGACCCCTGGAATTCGCCCGGGGGAGGGTGGGCCGCAGGCCCGTCCCTCCAGGGGCGCGGGGAACTGCGCGACCAGCCCCCCACCGACCCGCACCCGCCCACGACCCCCCCCGGCCCCCCGATTCGCGGAGCGACGGCGCACCCCGGTCGATACGATGGCGCACGTAGTGATCACAGTGGCGGAGCGGAGGCGACGTATGGCAGGGGAGCCGCAGGACGAGTGTCTGTTCTGCAAGATCGCGGCGGGGCACGTACCGGCGACGATCGTGCGGGAGTCGGAGACGACCGTCGCGTTCCGCGACATCAACCCCCAGGCGCCCACCCACGTCCTGGTGATCCCGAAGGCGCACTACCCGGACGCCGCCTCGCTCGCCGCCGAGGCCCCCGCGCTCGCCGCGGACGTCCTGCGCGAGACCCGGGCCGTCGCGGACGAGGACAAGCTGGACAGCTACCGCATCGTCTTCAACACCGGCAGCGGCGCCGGCCAGACCGTCTGGCACGCCCACGCGCACGTCATCGGAGGCCGCGGCCTCCAGTGGCCCCCCGGGTGACGAGCAGTGTCCGCACGTGAACTGGTGGTCCTCGGCACCGCCAGCCAGGTCCCGACCCGGCACCGCAACCACAACGGCTACCTCCTGCGGTGGGACGGCGAGGGCCTGCTGTTCGACCCCGGCGAGGGCACCCAGCGCCAGATGCTGCGCGCCGGTGTCGCCGCGCACGACCTGAACCGGATCTGCGTCACCCACTTCCACGGTGACCACTCGCTGGGGCTCGCCGGGGTCATCCAGCGCGTCAACCTCGACCGCGTCCCGCACGAGATCACCGCGCACTACCCGCGCTCCGGCAAACGGTTCTTCGACCGGCTGCGGTACGCGACGGCGTACCGGGAGACCGTTCCGATCACCGAGGTGCCCGTCGACGGGGACGGCGCGGTGCTGGCCACCACCCCGGCGTACACGCTCGACGCGCGCCGGCTCTCCCATCCCGTCGAGTCGTACGGCTACCGGCTCGTGGAGCCGGACCGGCGCCGCATGCTGCCCGAGCGCCTCGCCGAGCACGGCGTCAAGGGACCGGACATCGGGCGGATCCAGCGGGAGGGCGCCCTCGGCGGTGTGTCGTTGGACGACGTGAGCGAGCCGCGGCGCGGACAGCGGTTCGCGTTCATCATGGACACCCGGCTGTGCGACGGGGTGTACGCCCTCGCCGAGGGTGTCGACATGCTCGTCATCGAGTCCACCTTCCTCAACGAGGACATCGAACTCGCCGTGGACCACGGCCATCTGACCGCCGGTCAGGCCGCCTCCGTGGCCCGCGACTGCGGCGTACGGCATCTCGTGCTGACCCACTTCAGCCAGCGTTACACCGAGCCGGACGAGTTCGAACGGCAGGCGCGCGCAGCCGGGTTCGAGGGGGAGCTGAGCGTGGCGCACGACCTGATGAGGGTGGCGCTGCCGAAACGACGGTGACGGCCGTGTGGATGCGAAATCGCGGCATGCCGGACGTACCATGCTTCGATGTCCCTCCCCAAAGCTGAACTGCACCTGCACATCGAAGGAACCCTGGAGCCGGAGCTGGCGTTCGAGCTGGCCGCGCGGAACGGCGTGGCCCTGCCGTACGCCGACACGGAGGCGCTCCGCGAGGCGTACCGGTTCGAGGACCTCCAGTCGTTCCTGAACCTGTACTACGAGCTGATGGCCGTGCTCCGCACCGAGCGGGACTTCGCGGACCTCGCCGACGCCTATCTCACCCGGGCCGCGGCGCAGGGCGTGCGGCACGTGGAGATGTTCTTCGACCCGCAGGCGCACACCGCCCGCGGGGTGGCCATGGGCACCGTCGTCGAGGGGCTGTGGCGGGCGCTGGAGAAGAGCGAGGAGACCCACGGTGTCTCCACCCGGCTCATCATGTGCTTCCTGCGCGACGAGTCCGCCGCCTCCGCCATGGAGACCCTTCAGGCCGCCCAGCCCTACCTCGACCGGATCACCGGCGTCGGACTCGACTCCGCCGAGGTCGGTCACCCCCCGGCCAAGTTCCGCGAGGTGTACGAGGCCGCCGCCGCGCTCGGGCTGCGGCGGGTCGCGCACGCGGGCGAGGAGGGGCCGCCGGAGTACATCACCGAGGCCCTCGACGTGCTGGGCGTCGAGCGCGTCGACCACGGGCTGCGCTGCATGGAGGACCCGGCGCTCGTCGAGCGGCTCGTGCGCGAGCGGATCCCGCTGACGCTGTGCCCGCTGTCCAACGTGCGCCTGCGGACCGTCGACACCCTCGCCGACCACCCGCTGCCCGCCATGCTCGACGCCGGGCTGCTGTGCACGGTCAACTCCGACGACCCCGCCTACTTCGGCGGCTACGCCGGTGACAACTTCGACGCCGTGCACCGCACCCTCGGCCTGAGCGAGGAGCGGCTGCGCGAACTGGCCCGCAACTCCTTCACCGCCTCCTTCCTGGAGGACGACGAGGAGCGGCGGGCCCGGTATCTCGCCGAGGTCGACGCGTACGAGTTCTGACGCATACGAGTTCTGACGCATACGAGTTCTGACGCGTACGCGTTCTGACGCGTCCGGATCTCGATGGGGCGACGGGGTGCCGACCGGCCCGGGGTCAGGCCGCCGGGCGGTATTCCGGCTGCTCGGTGGCCGCCCGGTCCCGGTAGCGGGCGTGCTCGGTCGTGGCGGTCGTGGTGCGCAGGGCCACGGCCGTCATGGGGGCGGCGATCAGGAGCAGGCCCACGGCCAGGATCGCGCCCATCGCCGGGAAGCCGGCGTGGGCGGCGAGCAGGCTGCCGGTGAGGGGGCCGGCGGCCGTGCCCAGCGAGGACGCGGAGCCGACGAGGACCGCCCAGCGGCCGCGCGGGTCGAGGGAGGCGGCGAGGCCGATCAGATACGACAGGACGACCGGGTAGAGCACGTTCCAGGCGATCTCGCCGGTGGCGAAGCCGGTGAGGTCGGTCGCCGAGGCGCTCAGCGCGATACAGCCCGCGATGAGCGCGGTACCGCCGCCGATGGGCAGCGCCCGGCCGAGCCGCGCGCCCAGCGCGCTCGCGCCGATCACCCCGAGCAGGCCCGCGCCGAGGGCCGCCGCGAACACCGCGCCGACGGTGACCTCGCTGAGTCCGGCCTGGGTGGTGCCGATACGGCCGCTCACACCCCACAGGGAGTTCTGGGCGAGGGACCACAGCAGGAGGGTGGCGGCGAGGACCAGACCCGAGCGGCGGTGGGGGAGCGGGCCGCGTTCCCGTTCGCCGGGGGCGCCGGCCACGGCGGTGGGGAGACGGCCGGCCGCCGGCAGGGTGAGCAGGGCCGTGAGGGCGAGGGCGGCGAGCGGCAGGCCGTGGCCGGGGCCCAGGTGGGGGATGGTCAGGTAGAGCGCGCCGGCCAGCGCCGAGACTCCCAGCAGGCCCATGGTGGACACCCGGTGGGGGTCGCGCTGCGCGGCGATGCCGGCCGCGGCCACGGCGGTCGCCGTACCCGAGCCGAAGCCACCGAGGACCGCTCCCGCGACGACCGCGGGGAGGGTGGTGGTGAGGGCGGCGGTGCCGTAGCCGGCCGCCGCGAGCAGCAGGCCCGTGCGGGCGAGGCGGCGGGGACCGAACCGCTCCACCTGGGCGGCGAGGGTGAAGCCCGCCGTGGCGGAACCCAGCAGCAGGGCACTGCCGACGGCGCCGGCCTCGGTGGCGGTGAGGGGGAGGGCCGCGTCGAGTCTGCCGACGGTGGTCGGCAGGAGGTACGCGGCGAGGTACCCGGCCGTGAAAAGGGCGACGAGGGGCCAGGGCAGGGTGGGGGTGCGGGGGGACACGGGCGTTCCTGGACGTGCGAGGGTGCGGCTCCGGACCCCGACGACCGCGGCCCGGCAAGGGAAGTGGGCGGCTGTCGACGGACAGGGACGCGCGGAGAATTTGTATCAAGGTCGCCGAGCACGGAAGAAACGCGGAGGGCGTGATGTGAGTCACGTTGCGTTTGGGGTGCGAATGGCGGGGTAGCCGCACTGGCCCCGATTGTCGAGACGGGGCGCCAACTCCCCTGTCGTGCAGGCGAGTTGGCGCCCCCTCCGCGCAGGGTGTTCGCGGGGTCGCGTCAGGCCGAGCGGCGGAAGCCGATGGTGGGGACCGCGCGGCGCAGCGGCCAGGGGGCCACGTGCCCCTGGGGGAGGAGGTCCTCCAGGAAGGCGTAGCGCCGGAGGGCGGCGGGGTCCTGGACGTCGAGGGACCGCACCCGGCGCCACCACGCGGCGATCTCGGACCAGCCGGGGGCCGACAGCGAACCGCCGAACTCCTGGACCGACAGGGCGGCGGTCAGACCCGCGAAGGCCAGCCGGTCGGCCAGGGGCCAGTCCGCGAGGGTGCCGGTGACGAAACCGGCCACGAACACATCGCCGGCGCCCGTGGGGTCGAGGGCCTCCACGGCGATCGCCGGCACCTCGGCCGTCTCGCCGGTACGGCCGTCCACCGCGTACGCGCCCTCCGCGCCGAGCGTCACCACGGCCACCGGGACGTGCTCCGCGAGCGCGCGGGCGGCGGCGCGGGGGCAGTCGGCACGGGTGTACCGCATGGCCTCCTCCGCGTTCGGCAGGAACGCCTCGCAGTGCGCGAGGTCGGGCAGTCCCGCCAGGTCCCAGGCGCCGGTCTCGTCCCAGCCGACGTCCGCGAAGATCCGGGTGCCCTTGCGCGCGGCCTGGGCGATCCAGGGGGCGCGCACGCCGGGCGCGAGGGAGGCTACGGCGGCGCGCGCGAAGGGCGGGCACTCCGGGGCGGACTCCTCGGCGGGGGCGGCGTGGCCGTGCGAGACCATCGTGCGTTCGCCCTCGTACGCCATGGAGACGGTGACCGGGGAGTGCCAGCCGGGGACGGTGCGGGAGGTGGACAGGTCGATGCCCTCGCCCTGCTCCAGGGCGTCCCAGCAGTACTCGCCGTAGTGGTCGTCGCCGAAGGCCGCGGCGAGGGACGTCCGCAGGCCGAGCCGGGCCAGGGCCGTGGCCATGTTCGCCACGCCGCCGGGGCTGGAGCCCATGCCGCGGGCCCAGGACTCGGTGCCGCGGACCGGGGCGGAGTCGAGGCCCGTGAAGATGATGTCGAGGAAGACGGTGCCGGTCAGGTACACGTCCCAGGGCGGGTCGTCCGGGGCCCTCAGGGCCGACAGCGGGTCGACCTGCGGACGGTCGTGTGGACGCTCCCCTTTGAACGCGGTCACGGTGTGCTCCCTGGCGGTGGTGCGTGGATCTGGCCAGTGTGGCACCAAAACGCTCCGCTGGGTGGGTGGGCGCCTGAGGGGGCGGGGGTGCGTGTTTCGTGGGCGGGTGCGGGTGGTGTGTGGTTGCTCGCGCAGTTCCTCGCGCCCCTCGGGTGGGCGGGGTTTCAGCGTCTGCCCTTGATCGCCCAGGCCCGGGCGGTCAGGGCGATCGAGCCGTTCGGTCGGGTGGGGACGGTTCCGGTGAGCGTGTCGCGCAGGCGGTCGCGGGCGGCCTCGGTGAGCGTCGTGACGTAGCCGGGTGCGGGGCCCTGCCCGGCCAGGAACGGCTGCCAGAGATCGGCGAAGCCGGTGAAGTCCGTGGGCACCTCGATCGGGGCGACGGCCACCTCGGTCAGCCCCGCCTCCGTCCACAGCGCGCGCAGGGGGGCCGGGCGGCAGAGCGGGAAGCGGCGGCCCTCGTCCAGCGTGGCGGCCGACGGGTCCAGCGCGACCGCGGCGTCCCAGAACCGCCGCAGGAACTCCATGCCCTCCGCGTAGTCCCACACGTACGCCGCGACCAGCCCGCCCGGCCGCACCAGCCGGGCCCATGCGGCCACCGCCGCGCCCGGCGCGGGCAGGAAGTTGAGCGCCAGCCCGCTGACGACCGCGTCGAACGCCCCGTCGCGCACCGGCGGCGCCACCGCGTCGGCCACCACGAAGTGCGCGGGCACGGCGGTGCCGGCCGAGGCCACGAACCCGGCGGACCGGTCCAGCCCCACCACGGCGCGCGGCCGGCAGCGGGCCGCCACCGTCGCGGTCAGCGCGCCGGTGCCGCACCCCACGTCCAGCCACCGCGCACCGTCCGGGAGACCGAGCCACGCCGTGAACCGCTCCGCGACCGGACGGCTCCACCGGCCCATGTACCGCTCGTAGGCGTCACCGGCCGCCCACACGTCGCCACGCCTGTCGTCCATGCCCCCACGATGGCCCCGCCGGGCCCCCGCGGAACGGGGACACGCGGTCCTCCGGTGCCGTCGGCGGGCGGTGGGCCGTTCACCAGCGCGGCACCGACGGGGTGCGCCAGGCCGGATCCGCCACCCGCATCGCCGCCTCGTCGTCACGGTCGTGGAGGGTGCCGTCGTCGGTCAGCCACCGTTCGTGCAGGAGGGCCAGCCTGGCGCGGTCCAGCTCGACGCCCAGGCCCGGGGCGTCGGACACGCGTACGGAGCCGTTCTCGAAGGTGAGGCGCTCGGTGAGGACGTCCTCGGACTGCCAGGGATAGTGGGAGTCGCAGGCGTGGTGGAGGTTCGGCACCGTGGACGCCACATGGGTCATCGCGGCGAGGCTGATGCCGAGGTGGGTGTTGGAGTGCATGGAGACACCCACGCCGAAGGTCCGGCAGATCGCGGCCAGTTCACGGGTGTTGCGCAGACCGCCCCAGTAGTGGTGGTCCGAGAGGACGACCTGGACGGCGTCCTTGGTGAACGCCTCCTTGATCTCGGCGAACGTCGTCACGCACATGTTGGTGGCGAGCGGCACCCGCGTGCGCGCCGCCACCTCGGCCATGGCGGGTGTGCCCAGCGCCGGGTCCTCCAGGTATTCGAGGACGTCCGCGAGGGCGTCCGCGACCTTCACGGAGGTCTCCACCGACCAGGCCCCGTTGGGGTCGAGCCGCAGCGGGCGGCCGGGGAACGCCTCGGCGAGCGCGCGGACCGCGGCGATCTCCTCGTCCGGCGGGAAGACACCCCCCTTGAGCTTGAAGGAGGTGAAGCCGTAGCGCTCGGTGAACCTCCGGGCCTGTTCCACCACCCCGGCCGGGTCGAGGGCCGCCCCCCAGTCGTCCGTCTCGCAGGCGACCCCCTCGGGATGACCGGCCCACTTGTAGAACAGGTACGCGCTGTACTCCACCGCGTCCCGCACCTTCCCGCCGAGCAGCGCGTGCACCGGCAGCCCCAGCGCCTTGCCGAGGGCGTCCAGGCAGGCCACCTCGAACGCGGACACCACCGAAAGACGCAGCTTGTCGGCGGTCTGCACCCCGCGCAGACCGCCCACGTCCACCTGGGAGGAGACCCGCGAGCTGTCGACGGCGACCTCCTCGGCGACGACGAACAGGCCGTTGAGGTCGTCGACGGTGCGGCCCACCAGCCGCCGCGCGAAGGGCCGGGCCAGCTCCAGGTACTTCGTGTCGCCGTACGTCTCGCCGACGCCCGTGGTCCCGTCGGCGGTCACGACCTCCACGATCAGCCGGGGCGTGTACGGCTGGTGCACACCCTGGGTGTTCAGCAGCGGCGGGTCGGCGACCAGGATCGGGGTCAGCCGGACCTCGGCGATGGTCAGGTCGCGGACAGCGGTCACAGGGCGGCTCCAGCGGTCGGGACGGCGGCGGTGGTGTCGGCCGGCGCCGCGGGCACCGCCCCGTCCGCGGCGAGGGCGAGCCCGGTGGCCAGCAGTGGCTCCAGGTCGGCGAGGTCGGCGGCCGAGGGATCGGTGAGCGGGGCGCGGACCGGGCCGACGGGGCGTCCGCGCAGCCGGGCCGCCGCCTTCACCAGCGACACCGCGTACCCCGGCCGCCGGTCCCGCAGCTCGACGAGCGGGAGGTAGAACTCACGCAGCAGCCTCTCCAGCACCGGGTCGTCGCCGCGCCGCAACGCGCCGAAGAACGCCCCGGCGATCTCGGGCGCGAAGGCGTGGACGGCGGAGGAGTACGCCGGGACGCCGACCGTGGCGTACGCGCGGGCCTGCACCTCGGCGGTGGCGGCGCCGTTGAAGAAGAGGAAGCCCTCGGGGGCGGCGAGGGTGAGGCGCTGAAGCCGGTCGAGGTCGCCGTGGCCGTCCTTCAGGCCGACGACGTTCGGGACGCGGGCGATCCGGCGGAGCGAGTCGGCGGTGAAGGAGACCTGGTCGCGCTGGTAGGCGACGAGCGGCAGCCGGGTCCGTGCCGCGATCTCCTCCAGTTGCCGGACCAGCCCGTCCTGGGGGGCGGCCACCAGGTAGTGCGGCAGTACCAGCAGCGCGTCGGCGCCCGCCTCCTCGGCGATCCGCGCGAACCGTACGGCCTGTGCCCACCCGTAGCCGGTCCCGGCCACCACGGGCACCCGCCCGGCGGTCACCTCCACGGCGGTGGTGACGACCTCCCGGTACTCGTCCTCGTCCAGGGAGAAGAACTCGCCCGTGCCGCACGCGGGGAAGACGGCGCCGGGGCCGGTCGCGACCTGCGCGTCGAGGTACGCCGCGAAGCCGTCGAGGTCGAGGGAGCCGTCGGCGCGGAAGCTGGTGAGCGGGAACGACAGGACGCCGTTCACCATGCCGTCGCGCAGCCGCCGGACCGTGGCCGCGGGGAGATCCGAGTCGAGGCCCACCTGGCGCCATCTCCCTATGTAGATGTCCTCCATGTATGAGGATGGAGGTTAGATATATGAATGACCGGCGTCAATGGGCGGGAACGGGCCGTTTACGATCGGCGCATGGCGCAGACAGAGGGCGCGGGGGGCGTCCGTGAGGTGAAGTCGGCCGCGCGCACCCTCGAGCTGCTGGAGCTGCTGGCCGCGCGCGGCGACCGGCCGGCCCGGCTCCAGGAACTGGCGGACGAGCTGGGGGTCCCGCGCAGCTCCATGTACGCGCTGCTCCAGACCCTGATCGGCCGGGGCTGGGTCCGCACGGACACCACCGGCTCCCTCTACGGCATCGGCATCCGCGCCCTGCTCACCGGCACCGGTTACCTCGACTCCGACCCCCGCGTCCGCACCGTACGGCCGTACCTCGACGAGGCGTCCGACGCGCTCGGCGAGACCATCCACCTGGCCCGCCTCGACGGCATGGACGTGGCCTACCTGGCCACCCGCGAGTCCCACGAGTACCTGCGCACGATCAACCGGGTAGGCCGCCGCCTCCCCGCCCACGCCGGCGCCCTCGGCAAGGCCCTCCTCGCCGAGCGCGCGGACGCGGACCTCCCCGAGGGCCCCTACGAGGCGCTCACCCCCCGGACCCGCACCACCCGCGCGGCCCTGGTCGCCGACCTCGCCGCCACCCGCGCCCGCGGCCACTCCGTCGACCGGGAGGAGGGCGTCCCCGGCATCGTCGGCTTCGGCTTCGCCCTGCGCTACGACACCCCGGCCCGCGACGCCATCAGCTGCTCGGTGCCGACCACCCGCCTGACCCCGGCCCACGAGGACCGCATCGTGCGGGTGATGACGGAGACCAGAGCCAGGATCGAGGCCGCGACGGGGGGCCCGGCGGGCGCCCCGCTCTGGCGCTGAGCCACGAGCCCCCCGGAGCTCATCCGCACCGTCGAAAACTCCTGCGGCGTTGTCGGTGCCCCGGCGTACCCTTGAAACGCAAGCGCAGCCCTCGTGCAGGGCCTGCGATCCGTTACAAGGAGGACGTGCGGCCCCAGAGCCGGCCCATGACTCAGACACCCACAGCTCACACCCCCGCGCAGGGCAAGGCGAGAGCGCAGTTCACCGTCCCCGCGGCGCACCCCATGGTGACCGTGCTGGGTTCCGGCGACTCCCTCCTGCGCGTGATCGAGAAGGCCTTCCCGGCGGTCGACATCCACGTCCGGGGCAATGAGATCAGCGCGGTCGGCGACGCCCCCGAAGTCGCTCTCGTCCAGCGCCTGTTCGACGAGATGATGCTGGTGCTCCGCACCGGACAGCCGATGACGGAGGACGCAGTGGAACGCTCGATCGCCATGCTGAGAGCGAGCGAGAACGGCAGGAGCGAAGGCCAGGAGACCCCGGCCGAGGTGCTGACGCAGAACATCCTGTCCTCGCGCGGCCGCACCATCCGCCCCAAGACGCTCAACCAGAAGCGGTACGTCGACGCCATCGACAAGCACACCATCGTCTTCGGCATCGGCCCCGCCGGCACCGGCAAGACCTACCTGGCCATGGCCAAGGCCGTGCAGGCCCTGCAGTCCAAGCAGGTCAACCGCATCATCCTGACCCGCCCCGCGGTCGAGGCCGGCGAGCGGCTCGGCTTCCTGCCGGGCACCCTCTACGAGAAGATCGACCCCTATCTGCGCCCGCTGTACGACGCGCTGCACGACATGCTCGACCCCGACTCGATCCCGCGGCTCATGGCCGCCGGGACCATCGAGGTCGCGCCCCTGGCGTACATGCGCGGCCGCACGCTCAACGACGCCTTCATCATCCTCGACGAGGCCCAGAACACCTCGCCCGAGCAGATGAAGATGTTCCTCACCCGCCTCGGCTTTGACTCGAAGATCGTGATCACGGGTGACGTGACGCAGGTCGACCTGCCGGACGGCACGAAGTCCGGTCTGCGCCAGGTCCAGGACATCCTGGACGGCGTCGAGGACGTGCACTTCTCCCGGTTGTCGTCGCAGGATGTCGTCCGGCACAAGCTCGTCGGCCGTATCGTCGACGCGTACGAGCAGTACGACAGCCAGCACGGCACCCAGAACGGCTCCCACAAGAGTCGCGGCAGGGCCGGGCACAAGGGGAAGTAGACAAGCACAGCGCCATGTCGATCGACGTCAACAACGAGTCCGGAACCGAGGTCGACGAGCAGGCGATCCTCGACATCGCCCGCTACGCACTCGCGCGGATGCGCATCCACCCGCTCTCCGAACTGTCGGTGATCGTCGTGGACGCCGACGCCATGGAGCAGCTGCACATCCAGTGGATGGACCTGCCCGGCCCGACGGATGTCATGTCCTTTCCCATGGACGAGCTGCGTCCGCCGTCCAAGGACGACGACGAGCCGCCGCAGGGCCTCCTCGGGGACATCGTGCTGTGCCCCGAGGTCGCCGAGAAGCAGGGCAGGGAAGCGGCCACGCAGCACTCCATGGACGAGGAGCTCCAGCTCCTGACCGTCCACGGAGTGCTGCACCTCCTCGGTTACGACCACGAGGAGCCCGACGAGAAGGCCGAGATGTTCGGCCTCCAGGCGGCCATCGTGGACGGCTGGCGCGCGGAGAAGGGCCTCACCGGCCCGTCCCCGGCCCCGACCGTGTCATGAGCGCGTCCCTCGTCAGCGGTGCCGTCGCCCTGGTCGTCGTCGCCTGGCTCGCCGCCTGCGCGGAGGCGGGCCTCGCGCGGGTCTCCAGCTTCCGCGCCGAGGAGGCCGTACGGTCCGGGCGGCGCGGCAGCGCCAAGCTCGCCCAGGTCACGGCCGACCCGACCCGCTATCTGAACGTCGCGCTCCTGGTGCGGGTGGCCTGCGAGATGGCCGCCGCGGCCCTCGTCACGTACGCGTGCCTGAAGGAGTTCGACGCGACCTGGGAGGCGCTGGCCGTCGCCATCGGCGTCATGGTCCTCGTCTCCTATGTCGCCGTCGGTGTCTCCCCGCGCACCATCGGCCGACAGCACCCCCTGAACACGGCCACGGCCGCGGCGTACGTGCTGCTGCCGCTGGCCCGGATCATGGGCCCCGTCCCGGCCCTGCTGATCCTCATCGGCAACGCCCTCACCCCCGGCAAGGGCTTCCGCCGTGGCCCGTTCGCCTCCGAGGCGGAGCTGCGCGCCCTGGTCGACCTGGCCGAGCAGGAGTCGCTGATCGAGGCCGAGGAGCGCCGCATGGTGCACTCGGTGTTCGAACTCGGTGACACCCTCGTGCGCGAGGTGATGGTCCCGCGCACCGACCTGGTCGTCATCGAGCGGTACAAGACCATCCGCCAGGCCCTCACCCTCGCCCTGCGGTCCGGTTTCTCCCGCATCCCCGTCACCGGGGAGAGCGAGGACGACATCGTCGGCGTGGTCTACCTCAAGGACATGGCCCGCAGGACGCACATCAACCGCGACGCCGAGAACGAACTGGTCTCCACGGCCATGCGTCCCGCCGTCTTCGTCCCCGACACCAAGAACGCCGGCGACCTGCTCCGCGAGATGCAGCAGGAGCGCAACCACGTCGCCGTCGTCATCGACGAGTACGGCGGCACCGCCGGGATCGTCACCATCGAGGACATCCTGGAGGAGATCGTCGGCGAGATCACCGACGAGTACGACCGGGAGCTGCCGCCGGTGGAGGAGCTCGGCGACGACCGCCACCGGGTCACCGCCCGCCTCGACATCACCGACCTCGGCGAGCTGTACGGCCTCGACGCCTACGACGACGAGGACGTGGAGACGGTGGGCGGTCTCCTCGCCAAGGCGCTGGGCCGGGTGCCCATCGCCGGCGCCTCGTCGGTCGTGGAGCTGCCCGACGGGCGGGAGCTGCGGCTCACGGCGGAGGCCGCGGCCGGCCGCCGGAACAAGATCGTCACGGTGCTGGTGGAGCCGATCGGTCCGGCCGAGCCGTCGGAGGAGGAGGTGAAGGCGGAGTGAGCCCCGACGACCTGCGCGCCTTCTGCCTGTCCTTCGAGGAGGCCGTCGAGGACTTCCCGTTCCGGCCGGAGATCTCCGTCTTCAAGGTCCTCGGCAAGATGTTCGCGCTCAGCTGGATCGACCAGCGGCCCCTGAAGGTCAACCTCAAGTGCGACCCCGAGGACGCGGTCCGGCTGCGCGGCGAGCACCCCGGTCTGATCGCCCCCGGCTACCACATGAACAAGCGCCACTGGAACACCGTGACGGTCGACGGCGACCTCCCGGACGCCTTTGTCCGGGAGCTCATCGAGGACTCGTACGACCTGGTCGTGGCCGGGCTACCGCGAGCCGAGCGGCTGCGTCTCGACCGCCCCTGACGCGCCGCGCCCCACGCGCAGGCCCATCGCGACCAGGACCGCCGCCGCCAGGACGATCGCCGTGTCCAGCGCGAGGACCAGATGGACCCCGGCGAGCAGATCGTGCGAGGTGGTGGCGAGGACACCGAGCAGAGGGATGCCGACGGTGATGCCGACCTGCTGGGTGGAGGTCACCAGGCCGGTGGCGAGGCCCTGCTCGTGGTCGGGGACACCGGAGGTCACGGTCAGGCCGTAGGAGATGATCGCGCCCAGGTGGCACATGCTCGCCAGGGAGACGGCGGCCACCGCGAGCCACACCGACCAGCCGGCCTCGCCGAGACCCAGCAGCGCGGCGGTCAGCACACCCTGGCCGGCGAGGGAGACGACCAGGGTGCGGCGGGCGCCGAAGCGGCCGATGACCCGGGGGGCGTACGTGCCGGCCACCGCCGACAGCACGCCCTGGGTGCCGAAGACCAGGCCCGTCTCGAACGCCGACAGCCCCAGGGTCTCCTGGAGGTAGAGCGTCAGGACGAAGACCACGGTCGACATCATCGAGAAGGTGACCAGCCCGCCCAGGTTGCCCCACGCCACCGTGCGGCGCCGCAGCATCGGCAGGGACACCAGCGGCACCTCGGCGCGGGACTCGATCCGGACGAAGGCCACCAGCAGGGCGAGGCCCACGACGAGCGTGCCGACCACGTCGGCGCCGCCGAAGCCGCGCTCCGCCGCCGTGGACAGGGCGTAGATGACGGCCAGCAGACCACCGGTGACCGTGATCGCGCCGGGCACGTCCAGGCGGGGGCGCTCAGGGGTGCGGGACTCGGGCAGCAGACCGGGGGCCAGGGGCAGCACCACCAGCGCGAACAGGGCGAGCAGACCCATCGTGGAGCGCCAGCCGAGCACATCGGTCATCACCCCGCCGGCCACCATCCCGAAGGTGAAGCCCAGCGACAGCAGGGTGCCCGAGATGCCGAGGGCGCGGTCACGGGCCGGCCCCTCCGGGAACGTCGTCGTCAGCAGCGACATGCCCGTCGGCACGATCGCCGCCGCGCCGAGGCCCTGGAGCGCGCGGCCCGCCAGGAACGACGCCGGGTCCCAGGCGAACGTCGCCAGCACCGAGGCCGCGCCGAACAGGGCCAGCCCGGCGAGGAACAGCAGGCGGCGGCCGTACAGGTCGCCGACCCGGCCGAAGAGCAGCAGGAAGCCCCCGGAGGGCAGCGCGAACGCCGTCACCGCCCACTGGAGCGCCGACGGGCCCATACCGAGGTCGGCGCCGAGCACGGGCAGCGCCACGTTCAGGACGGAGAAGTCGAGCGCGACCATGAACTGGGCGGCGCACAGGACGAACAGGACGAGACGGTCGCGTGGGGACAGGGTGGTGCGTCCGCCGGGGGAGGAGGTCGGGGACGTGGTGTCGATTGCCATGGGAAGACAGTGCGGTGGCCGGAATAGCCGTGGGGAGCGGGCAGTTGTCCTGGTGGTGGCACCACCACCCGTCGGCCGGCGGCGCGGTGGGCGCCGGTATGCCGTCGAACCGGGGGAGTCGGACACGTGGCAGTGGTCGCGGGGACCGCGGCGGGCAGGACGCACCGCCGCACCGAACTGCGGGAGTTCCTGATGAGCAGGCGGGCCCGGGTGACCCCGGCCGACGCCGGGCTGCCCGACGGCGGGGCCCGGCGCCGTACGCCCGGTCTGCGCCGTGAGGAGGTCGCCGTCCTCGCGGGCGTGGGCGCCTCCTGGTACCAGTGGCTGGAGCAGGGGCGGGACATCTCCGTCTCCCCGCAGGTCCTGGACTCCGTCGCCCGGGTGCTGCGGCTCAGCGGCGCCGAACGACGGCACCTGTACCTCCTCGCCGGACTCAACCCGCCCGTCCCCGAGGCGGAGCCCGAGCGGAACGACATGTGCGACGGGCTGCGGCGGATGCTGGACGCGTGGATGCCGTACCCGGCGCACATCATGGACCGGTACTACGACAGCGTCCTCCACAACGACGCGGCCGCCCTCGTCCTCGGGATGCGCCCCGGGGTCACCCAGAACTGCCTCCTGGACTACTTCACCGACCCGATGTACCGCTCGCGCTCGCGGAGTTGGCAGGCGAACGCCCGCTCGGTCGTCGCCCAGTTCCGGGCGGCGTGCGGGGCGACGCCCGACGACGAGGGGCTCCGGGACCTGCTGGCCCGGGTCACGGCGGCGAGCCCCGAGTTCGCGGCCCTGTGGGAGCGGCGGGACATCGAGGACGCCGGGCAGATCCGCAAGGAGCTGGACCATCCGGTGGTCGGGCTGCTCGTTCTGGAGTCCAGCGCGATGAGGATGCCGGCCCGCCCCGATCTGACGATCGTGCTCCACACCCCGCTGGACGAGGACACCGCGGCCAAGCTGGAGTGGCTGGTCACGCCGGAGGGCAGGCGCGGCGCCCTGTACCCGGTGGCGGGGTGAGCGCCGGTGCCGGTGCGCGCCTACGTATGCTCGGCTCATGACCGACAGCAGCGCGCTCGACCCCGAGGACCGCAAGATCGTCACCCTGGCCCGTTCCGCGCGGGCCCGCAACGGCGTGCCCGAGGGCGCGGCCGTACGCGACGAGACGGGCCGGACGTACGTGGCCGGGACCGTGGCCCTGGAATCCCTGGAGCTGAGTGCGCTCCGGACGGCTGTCGCCATGGCGGTGGCGTCCGGCGCCAAGTCCCTGGAGGCGGCGGCCGTGGTGAGCGACACGGAGACCGTCTCCGACGAGGACCGCGCCGCCGTGCGCGACCTCGGCGGACCGGCCACCCCGGTCCTCCTGGCGGGCCCGGACGGCACGGTACGGGCGACGGTGACGGCGGGCTGAGGCCGCGGCGGTCGGCCCGCGGGAGCCGAGGGCGCGGCGGGCCGGCCCGTGGGGCCTGCTGGGGCGGGTCGCCCTAGTTCTTCTGCAGGGTGCGGGTCACTCCCGCGATGACGGCCGTCGTGAGGATCCAGCCGAGGGCGATCAGGGCGTAGGCCAGCCACTGGAGGGTGCCGTCCGTCCAGTACCAGGCCGTGCGCTGGCCCAGGCCGCCGATGGGGATCAGCAGGTCGAGGGTGTAGACCAGCGGCTGGAAGGGCGCGCCCTCGCCCGGTTTCACCGGGGTGGGCCTCTCGGCGTCGAACGCGGTCGTCCCCAGCAGGACCAGGGCGAGGAGCCAGACACCGGCCAGCCAGGGGCGGTAGCCGTAGCCGACGGTCACGTCGAGGAGGTGGCCCCAGGCGCGGGCGGCCGGGGAGAGGGTGCGCCGCCGGTGGCGCTGCTTGGCCAGCAGCACCCGGCGGGCGTCGTCGTCGTGCCCGACCTTGCGGTACCAGGCCGCGAGTTGCTCGTACGGCTGCGGGCTGTAGCCCGGGCTGCGGCGTATCCACTCCACGCGGCGGGCCACGACCGCCGGACCGCTCGCCGCCTCCCGCCGCTCGCCGGCCGCCTCCGCGGTCGTGATCGAGCCGTAGACGAAGCCGTCCAGCTCCACGACCTCCGGCCAGCTGTGCGCGCTCTCGTGGAGGTACGACACCTGGGCGCCCCGCAGATCCACCGCGCCCGTGGGACGCCGGGCCAGGGCGAGGTCGAAGTCGGCGGCGTGGAGGAGCCTGGCCACCAGGGCCGGGCCGGTGCCCGAGCCGCGGTCGGGTGTTCCGTTCAGGACGGCGCCCTCGAAGGTCAGGTTGTCGGTGATCTGGGCGCCCCGCAGGCGGACGGTGCCGTTGGAGACGAACCCGTCGGAGCAGTCGACCGTCTGGGCGACGGCGTTGTCCAGGGCGAGGGTCACCCCGTGCGGGCCGGGTCGTTCCAGGCGGGCCCCCTGCAGGAACAGCCCGCCGGGCAACTGGGCGCCCAGCAGCCGGATCTCGCCGTCGGCGACGAAGCCGCGCCGGCAGAAGAGACCTCCCTCGACGATCAGGCCACCGGCGGCCATCGCCCATCCGTCGGGGGCGATCAGCCGGGCCTTGTTCAGCATGATGCCGCCGGCCACATGGGCGTTGACGAGCGACAGGGCGGTGCTCGCACGGTGGAAGGGGGAAGAGGGCGGCGCCGCCTCCACCTGGGTGCTGTGCAGGTCGAGACGTCCCCCGATGCGGCTCGCCCCGGCCTCCAGCCTGGGCACCCGGCTGCTCATGATGGCGACCGTTCGCGTCTCGGCGCCGTAGAGGTTCACCTCCTGCTCGAACCAGCACCCCTCCAGCCAGAGGGGATGCTCGATCCGGGCACCGGCCAGGTCGACGTGGCCGGAGATCCGCGCGCCGGCGAGCGTGAGCGAGCCGACCGCGCCCGGCCGCTGGGCGGCGTTGGCGCCCAGCAGCAGCGCCACGATCACCGTCGCCCGCACCGTGCGCTCGGGCCCCCAGTCCGCGCCCCCGGACACGTGGTCCTCCTCCGGCACCCCCGTCCGCAGATCGACCCGCCGCCCTTCCGGAAACGCGTCCCACAGCTCACGTTCCGGCCCCGTCAACTCCTCGTAGGTGAGCACCGGTACAGCGTAGTGATCTTCGGGCCGACGGGGGCCGGCGGACGCCCGCCGCAGAGTGTTACGGCCGGTAACCGCTCTCTGGGTCGCAGGAAAACCGTGCGCGGACGAGTGGGCGCCCGTGCCGCACTACCGGCGAATCGTGCGGCGCGGGACAGATCGTCGCGCCGCCATGACGGTGCCGGCGAGTCGGCCGACGGTGCCGGCGAACGGCTTCGGCCACTTTCGCCGGCCCTCGACGCGACCACCAGGGCATCTCTTGCAATCTCGGCCCGCGCGCGTCTCAATGGACCCGTTCACCTGGCGGACCGTCAGATTCCGCCGCGCGGCCGCGCGTTGTTCCGCCCCCACATGGCAATGCCCGTAACGGGCCGCACGGGGCTGTCCCCAGAGCCCCGGGCGACTCCCGTGCAAGGGAAGGGAATTCGCTCGATGAGACGCATACGACTCGGCGTCGGCGCGGCGTTCGCCGCGGGCACGCTCGCCGTCACCGGCCTCGCTCTCGCCCCCAGTGCCGCGGCGGTCACCCCGCAGTCCGCGACGATCAACGCCACCTGCGCGATCGGCGGCTCCGGCGCGGCCACGCTCACGGCCACCCAGGACGGCACCTCCGCCACCGTCACCCTCTCCTCCGAGGAGATCACCGCGCCGATCGCCTTCGCCGAGGACTCCATCCAGTCCACGCTCACCTTCGTGAAGGCGGGCGGCGGCACGACGTCCTTCACCGGCACCGAGAACCCGGCGCTGGCCGCCGGCGACGGCATGGTCGTCGGCCCGCTCACCGGCACCGTCGCCCCCGGCGACACCCTGGAGGCGTACGGCGGCTCCCTGCGGATGGTCGTCTTCGGCTTCCCCGTGGACTGCACGGCGAGCGGACCGCAGTCGCCGGGACCGTTCGTCTTCGACTGAGCCGAGCGCCCGACCATGCGTGAGGGGTGGTGCGCCCCGCGGGCCGCACCACCCCTCACGACGGTTCCGTTCGTCTCAGAGCGCGTCGGGGCCCCGCTCGCCCGTCCGCACCCGTACGACCGTCTCCACCGGCAGCGCCCACACCTTGCCGTCGCCGATCTTGCCGGTCTGCGCGGCCTTCACGATCGCCTCGATCACGGCCTCGGAGTCCGCGTCGTCGACGACGACCTCGATCCGCACCTTGGGGACCAGGTCGACCTGGTACTCGGCGCCGCGGTAGACCTCCGTGTGGCCGCGCTGGCGTCCGTATCCGCTGGCCTCGCTGACGGTCAGACCGTGCACACCCATCTCCTGGAGGGCGGTCTTGACCTCGTCGAGGCGGTACGGCTTGACGATCGCGGTGATGAGCTTCATGCCTTAAGCCTTGGCCTTCTGCGTGGAGGAAGTGGAGGACGGAACGGACGCGCCGACCGGGGCGCCGTGCCCCAGGACGCCGTGATCGTATGCCGTCTCGGCGTGGACCGTAAGGTCGAGGCCGGTGTGCTCGTGCTCCTCGTCCGCGCGGAAGCCCAGCAGCCTGTCGATCAGCTTGCCGATGCCGTACGTCACGAGGAACGCGTACGCCCCGACGGCGGCCACGGCCACCACCTGCTTGCCCAACTGGCCGAACCCGCCGCCGTGGAGGAGGCCCTCCGGGCCGCCGGTCATCGACTCGACGGCGAAGACGCCGATGAGGACCGTGCCGATGATCCCGCCGACCAGGTGGACGCCGACGACGTCGAGTGAGTCGTCGTAGTTCAGCTTGAACTTCCAGCTCACCGCGTAACTGCAGACCACACCGGCGGCGAGGCCGATGACCAGCGCGCCGAGCAGCGACACCGAGCCGCAGGACGGGGTGATCGCGACGAGACCCGCGACGGCGCCGGAGGCCGCGCCCAGCGTCGTCGGGTGGCCGTCGCGCCGCTGCTCCACGAACAGCCAGCCCAGCAGACCCGTGCAGCCGGCGGCGAGGGTGTTGAGGAACGCGGCGGCGGCGAGGCCGTTGGCGCCGAGGGCGGACCCGGCGTTGAAGCCGAACCAGCCGAACCAGAGCAGACCCGCGCCCAGCATGACCATGGGCAGGTTGTGCGGGCGCATCGCGTCCTTCTTGAAGCCCAGGCGGGGGCCGAGGACCAGGCACAGCGCGAGGCCCGAGGCGCCGGAGGTGACCTCCACCGGCAGACCGCCCGCGAAGTCCAGGGCGCCCAGGTCGCTCACGATCCAGCCGCCCGGACCCCACACCCAGTGGGTGACCGGAACGTATACGAGCAGCGCCCACACCGGCACGAAGACCAGCCAGGCCCCGAACTTCGCCCGGTCCGCGATCGCGCCGCTGATCAGGGCGGCCGTGATGATCGCGAAGGTCAGCTGGAAGGTGGCGAACAGCAGGGTCGGCACGGTGCCCTGGACGCTCTCCGGGCCGAGGCCGCCCATCCCGAGGTGGTCGAGGTCGCCGACGAGACCGCCGAACGCGTCGTCACCGAAGGCGAGCGAGTATCCGGCCGCCAGCCACACCACGGTGACCAGCGCGATCGACACGAAGCTCATCATCAGCATGTTGAGGACGCTCTTCGTCCTGACCATGCCGCCGTAGAAGAGGGCCAGGCCCGGGGTCATCAGCAGGACGAGCGCGGTGGCGGCGAGCAACCAGGCGGTGTCGCCGGTGTCGATGCCTTTCGCGGCCAGGGGCGCGGCGAGGGGCGCGGCCAGGGTCACGGTGGTCACGGCCTTTCTCCAGCGAGTACGGGTGCGGGGGCTCGTCAGAGGGTGATCGGCGTGCGTTTCCGGACGCGTACGGCTGTGTTTCCGTGACGTTTCGTTGCGTGAGGGTTTCGGAAAGCTCACGGTCGGCGGTGTGGCGGGGGCGGCGCGGGGCGCGGCGGAAGAGGTGTTCTCGCGGTCTGTGCGGCGGGGCTCCGGGGATCAGGGAGAATGGGCGCCATGAGCGTTCGTACCCAGTCATCCGAGCAGCCGGCCGAGGCCGCCCACCGCGCCGGTTTCGCCTGCTTCGTGGGCCGCCCCAACGCGGGCAAGTCCACCCTCACGAACGCTCTGGTCGGCCAGAAGGTGGCGATCACGGCGAACCAGCCGCAGACGACGCGGCACACGGTCCGCGGCATCGTGCACCGGCCGGACGCCCAGCTGATCCTCGTGGACACCCCCGGCCTCCACAAGCCGCGCACCCTGCTGGGGGAGCGCCTCAACGACGTCGTCCGCACGACGTGGGCCGAGGTCGACGTGATCGGCTTCTGCCTCCCGGCGAACGAGAAGCTCGGCCCCGGTGACCGGTTCATCGCCAAGGAACTGGCGTCCATCAGGAAGACGCCGAAGATCGCGATCGTCACCAAGACCGACCTCGTGGACGGCCAGCGGCTCGCCGAGCAGCTCATCGCGATCGACCAGCTCGGCAAGGAGCTGGGCTTCGAGTGGGCCGAGATCGTCCCGGTGTCGGCGGTCGGCGACAAGCAGGTGGACCTGCTGGCCGACCTGATCGTCCCCCTCCTCCCGGAGGGCCCCGCCCTCTACCCGGAGGGCGACCTCACCGACGAGCCCGAGCAGGTCATGATCGCCGAGCTGATCCGGGAGGCCGCGCTGGAGGGCGTCCGCGACGAACTGCCCCACTCCATCGCCGTCGTCGTCGAGGAGATGCTGCCCCGCGAGGGCCGCCCCGCCGACAAGCCCCTCCTCGACATCCACGCCTTCGTCTACATCGAGCGCCCCAGCCAGAAGGGCATCATCATCGGCCCCAAGGGCAAGCGCCTGAAGGACGTCGGCATCAAGTCCCGCAAGCAGATCGAGGCGCTGCTGGGCACGCCGGTCTTCCTCGACCTCCATGTGAAGGTGGCGAAGGACTGGCAGCGGGACCCCAAGCAGCTGCGCCGCCTCGGCTTCTGACCCACCGCCCGTCAGTCCAGGGCGAAGGGGCCGGTCACGGGGTCGGGCAGGGCCCGCACCGCCGGGTCGAAGTGGTGCACCCACCAGTTGGACGGACCGAGTCCGGCGTCCCAGCGCAGCGCCTGCCAGGCCCGCCACACCGCGTCCAGCCGGGACAGCGCCTCCGGGTGGCGGTGCCACTCGGGGCACCACACCCGCCCGGAGCCGGGGGCCGGGCGGGAGACGAAGCGGACGAAGCGGTTCGTGACGAACCCGCCGACGTTGCCGTAGAACAGCTCCGCCGGGCGGGCGGCGCTCTCCTCGTCGCGCCGGATGTCCTCGACGGACTCCTCCCGCACGAACCGCAGCGGTGACGGGACGCGAACGTGCCGCCACCCCCGGCAGCCGGGGGCGACGGCACGTTCAGGCCGGGTGCGCGGGGGCCGCTAGCGCGTCCACCAGGCGGCCGACGCGTCCCGCAGGGTGTTCGTACCGCAGTGGATCTCGCCCATGCCCTGGTGGTACGTCTCCCAGTCGTCGATGTACGACACCTTCATCCCGGCGGCCGTGTACGCGGCCGTCACCGCCTCGGTGAAGATGTCCTTGCCGCCGATGACCGGGCCCCACTGGCGCGGCGCCAGGTAGTGGGTGCGGCTGAGGACGATGCCGTTGACGGCGCCGGGGACGTAGGCGCTGGTCATGACCGACGGGGCGGGGGCGGCGGGGCTGCCGACGGCGCCGTTCGAGGAGGGGGCGGCGCTGCCCGGCTCGGCCCGGTCGAGCTTCCGCTGCTGGCCGTGTTCGCGGGCCACGTCGGGGAGTTCGGCGCCGCCGCCGAGGCGGGTCAGCCGGGGCAGGCGGAGCTTCTCGTCACCCGACTCGCCCCGCTGCTCCCGGCCCTGGGTGAACAGCGCCGGGACGCGCACGACCTCGGCGTCCGTGACGCCCGTCTCGCGCTTGAGGATCGCGAGGTTGGCCTCGATGCGGCGCGTGGCGAGGTTGTTGTCGGAGACCAGCGTCTTGGAGGCGAGGGCCTCGTTGATCGTCTCGGTCGGGCCGACCGGCAGCGAGAACATCCGCTTCGAGCCGTGCCCTGCGGCCTTGGCGTCCCGCAGCAGCTTCAGGCCCGCCTCGGGGTCGGCGATGGCGAGCTTCCAGCCGCGCGGGGTGTCGGCGGGCAGGAACTGCACGAACTCGTCGACGTGGCCCACGTGCAGCCAGGAGGTGTCCAGGAACAGCGGGTCCTGCAGGCCCTGCGACTTCAGGAACGTCCGCATCACCTTGGCCGGCTTGGAGCCGCTGTCGGGGCGGTGCCCCATGATGATCCGGCCCGCCGGGAAGGAACGGTCGCCGTGGGCGTAGGGCGGGATGGTCTCCACGTTGCCCATGGAGTTGAGCGTCCACTCCTCCGACGGGCGGGCGCCGGTGACCTGCACGGCGCCGACGTTCGGGCCGCGCAGCTTCTCGAACAGCTCCCGGCCCGCCTCGCGGTCCATCTGCGCCGAGCGCAGCAGCACCCGCATGACCTGCTGCCGCCCGTCCGCGCCGGTCATGCTGACGTAGCCGGGCTCCACGAAGTCCTGGGCCCAGATGTCCTGGTACTTGGTGAAGTTGATCGTCGGCTTGGTGACGCCGGCGGCCCGCGCCTCCTTGTCCAGACCCTCGCGGAAGATCCGGTTGCGCTTCGCGTAGCCCTCGCTGCCGGGGATCTTGGTGACCATCAACTGCTGCGTGTTCTGCAGGTGGTGGTGGGTCAGGAGCGGCGCCACCCGCAGGGTCACCGTGTCGGAGGTGGTGCCGGTGGAGGACTTCACGGTCAGCCGGATGCGGGCGGTGCCGTCCCACTTGGCGGTGTCCCGGATGACGTCCCGCGCCTCGACGCCGAACTCCACGCCCGCCCGCAGCTCGGCACGCGTCAGCCGGGTCTTGGAGGTGACCGGCACCCACTTGTCGGCCCGCTTCAGGAAGACGCGGGCCTTGTCGGCGCCCGCGGTCACCTTCACCGTGCCCTGCGCGCCGGTCGGCAGGGTCTTCATCGGCACGGAGCGGACCCGCGCCAGGTCGGCGGCGTCGGCCGTGCCGTTCACCTTGGTGTCGGAGGCGTCGTTGCACGCGGCCAGCTTGGTGTCGGACAGCGGCTTGCCGCCCGCGCCCTTGGTGGGGCAGCGCTTGGTGTCGTCGTCGATGTTGGGCAGCATCAGCGCGCCCCGGCCGACGGTCCAGCCGTTCTCACCGGCGGTGTCCGTGGTGCCGGTGAGGTCCACCCGGCCGTCCCGGTTCGCGTCCACCCGCAGATCGGTCGGCGGCGCCCCGTCCGCGAAGGCGACGGGCGCCGCGAGCGACGGCATGGCGAGCAGGGTGCCGGAGACGGCGAGGACGGCTATCGCCCGCCGTGCGGGGCGGGTGAGGGCGGATCTCGGTGAACGCGTGGGCACAGGGCGTCCCTTCAGTGACGGGGGTGGTCGTCACAGAAGAGGGCCGAACCGGGGAATCAGTTCCCTGTGCGCCTTCTGTGTGCCGAGTGATCTACTCCACTCCCCGGATCCGCCGCACGAACACCGCTCCCGCCAGCCCGATCACCGCGGCCACGAGGTACAGCGTCCGGTAGCCGCCGAGGTACGTCACGACCGGCGCGGCGATCACCGGCGCGGCCACTTGGGGAAGGGAGTTGGCGATGTTGATGACGCCGAGGTCCTTGCCCCGGTCGCGGGCCCTCGGCAGCACGTCCGTCATCAGGGCGAAGTCCACGGAGGTGAAGACGCCGAAGCCGAGCCCGAGGAGCGCCGAGGCGACGAGCGCGCCGGGCCAGGTCGGCCAGAGCGCGATCAGCCCCGTCGCGGCCGCCATCAGCAGCCCCGACCCGTACACGAACGGCTTGCGGCGCCCCACGCGGTCCGACCACACCCCGGCCACCACCACCGTCGCCAGCAGCATCGCCGCGTTCACGGCCGTCAGGATCAGCACCCCCAGCTCGGGGTCGTGGAACCGGACGCGGTCCCGCAGGTAGAAGAGCAGATAGAGCAGGCCGAGGCTGTTGCTCAGGTTCACCAGGAACCGGGTCAGCCACGCCCAGGCGAAGTCCGGGTACCGGCGCGGACTCAGCCAGAAACCGGCCAGGAAGCCCCGCCACGACCACACCGGCCGGTCCGCCAACGGCAGTCGTGGATCGCGGTGGCGCAGGACGTACGGCAACACACCCGCCAGCGTGAACACCGCGCACGCCGCGTACCCCGCGCCCACACCCCCGCCCAGCGTCGCCAGCCCCGTCCCGCCGACCACTCCCAGGATCTGCGCGGCACCCAACCAGCCGCCCACGGCGCCCCGTTGCAGCCGCGGCACCCGGTCCGGCACCGCCGCGGTGACGGCCGCCCAGGACGCGTTGAGGGTCAGCTGGACCAGACACCACCCGGCCGCCATCGTCCACAGCCCGCCCGCGCCCGCGAGGAGCGGCAACGCCACCGCGCCGCCCGCCGAGCCCGCCACGATCCACGGCGTACGGCGCCCCCAGCGGGACGTCGTCCGGTCCGACAGCGCGCCGAACAGCGGTGTGGCGACCAGGGAGACGACCGCGCCGGCGCCCGTCACCCAGGCCAGCATCGTCTCCTTCGACATCCCGGCACCCGGCGCGAAGTCCTCCGCCTGCGAGGCCAGCAGGATCTGCAGCGGGCCGTACCAGCCCACCCAGATGGCCGCGTTGGCCAGCGCCAGTGTGGCCGTCCATCCCCCGCCGACCCGTTCGACGGGCTCGGCGAGGGCGTCGACCGGCTGTGTCGCCGTCATCCGCGGCGCTGCGCTCTGAGCAGGTCCGCGTACCACCCGTACGACGCCTTCGGCGTCCGCTCCAGCGTCGCGTAGTCGACGTGCACGAGCCCGAACCGGCGGGCGTAGCCCTCCGCCCACTCGAAGTTGTCGAGCAGCGACCACACGAAGTACCCGCGGACGTCGACGCCCGCCTCCACGGCCCGGTGCAGTGCCCGGACGTGGCCGTCGAGGTAGGCGATGCGCTCCTGGTCGTCGACGCCCTCGTACGAGCAGCCGTTCTCGGTGATGACCACGGGTGGCAGCCGGTCGCCGTAGCGCTCACGGAAACCGGTGAGGAGTTCCGTCAGGCCCTCGGGCACCACCGGCCAGCCGAAGTCCGTCGTCGGCGCGCCCTCGATCTCCTTGACCGTGAAGGGCAGTTCGGCGGGGATCGTCACCCCCCCGAACTCGATCTCCGTGCCCTCGGGGGCGCCCACCCGGGTCGGCGCGTAGTAGTTGATCCCGTACCAGTCGATCGGCTCGGAGATCACCTTCAGGTCCGCCGACACGTCGTCGCCCGGCATCAGCTCCCCGATCCCGTCCGGGTACGCGCCCAGCAGCACCGGCTCCGCGAACAGCCGGTTCAGCAGCAGGTCGTAGAAGGCCGCCGCCTCCACGTCCGGCTGCTCCGTGGACGCGGCCCACGTCGGCCCGTGCGAGTTGGCGATGCCGATGTCCGAGGCCCCGGCCGCGCGCAGCGCCCGTACCGCCAGACCGTGGCCCAGCAACTGGTGGTGGGCGGCCGGGAGGGCGTCGAACATCAACTGCCCGCCCGGCGCGTGCGTGCCGAGCGCGTGACCCAGCAGGGTGTGCTCGGCCGGCTCGTTGAGGGTGATCCACTTGGTGGCCCGGTCACCGAGGCGGTCGGCGACGACGGCGACGTACTCGGCGAACCGCTCGGCGGTGTCCCGGTTCAGCCAGCCGCCGGCCGCCTGCAGCGACAGCGGCAGATCCCAGTGGAACAGGGTCGGCACCGGCCGTACGCCCGCCCCCGCCAGCTCGTCCACCAGCCGGTCGTAGAAGTCGAGTCCGCCGGGGGCGTTCACCCGGGGCCAGGACACCGAGAAGCGGTACGCGTCCACGCCCAGCTCGCGCAGGAGGGCCACGTCCTGCGGGTAGCGGTGGAAGTGGTCGCACGCCACCGCCGCGTTCGAGCCGTCCTTGACGCGGCCCTCCTCGGCCGTGAACGCGTCCCACACGGAGGGCTCGCGCCGGTCCGCCGCGCCCTCGATCTGGTGCGCGGAGGTCGAGACGCCCCACAGGAAGCCGGCCGGGAACTGGGGTATCGGGTTCGTCGCCATGCGCGGATCATCCGTACCACGGGTAACGGAAGTCAACGGCCCGGAGGGAATGCCCTGTTACCGCCGGGTATCGAAGCGGCGCGGGACTCATGCCCCTTCCTTGAGCACCCTTCTGATCAGCTCCCGCTGCTCCTCCGTCAGCCCGGGATCCGCGCAGTACACGGTCCTCCCATCAACGGTGATCTCGTACGAGAATCCGTCCGGCACCCCCAGCGGTGCCGTGCCCCGACCGGCGGCCAGCACCCGCTCGGCCAGAGCCCGCCATTCCAGGGCATCGGGCCGCCCCGCGGTGTCCACCACCGCGTGCCGCTCGATGCCCGCGAAACCACCCGTGCGCCGCACCTCGATCCGCATGGGTCATGTCTAGTACGGAACTACAGCGTGCGCACGCCTACCTGCTCCCACGCCTTGAGCACGGCCGTCAGTTCGTCGCCCTGCCCGTACCGCTCCCTGGTGGCCTTCACCGTGAGCGTCGCGAAGTCCACGAACAGCGCCTGCTGCTTGAGTTCGCCGCCGGTCAGGACGTCGTACCAGATCTGCCCGGCCCGCTCCCAGGCGTAGCCGCCGAGCGCGGTGGCCACCAGGTAGAACGCGTGGTTGGGGATACCGGAGTTGATGTGCACGCCGCCGTTGTCGCGGCCCGTGCGGACGTAGCCGTCCATCGTCGCCGGCTGCGGGTCCTTGCCGAGGACGTCGTCGTCGTACGCGGTGCCCGGGGCCTTCATCGAGCGCAGGGCGACGCCCGTGACGCGCGGCGCGAGCAGACCCGCCCCGATCAGCCAGTCCGCCTCGGCGGCGGTCTGACCGAGCGTGTACTGCTTGATCAGGGCGCCGAAGACGTCCGACATGGACTCGTTGAGGGCGCCCGGCTGGCCGAAGTACGTGAGGTTCGCCGAGTACTGGGTGAGGCCGTGGCTCAGCTCGTGGCCGATGACGTCGACCGGGAGGGTGAAGTCGAGGAAGATCTCGCCGTCGCCGTCGCCGAACACCATCTGCTCGCCGTTCCAGAAGGCGTTGTTGTAGTCACGGTCGTAGTGGACGGTCGCGTCCAGCGGCAGCCCGTTGCCGTCGATCGAGTCGTGCCCGTACGCCTTGAGCAGCAGCTCGAACGTGGCGCCCAGGCCCGCGTAGGCGCGGTTGACCGTGGCGTCCCCGCCGGGCTCCTCGCCCTCCCCGCGCACCTGCTGGCCGGGCAGGTCCGTGCCGTGCCGGGCGTCGTAGACGGTGCGGTGGGGTGTGCCGGGCTCGGCGCCGACGGGTGCGGTGATCGCCGGGGCGCCGATGACGGTGGTCAGCCGGCGGCGGGTGCGTTCGAGTGCGTCGCGCTCCAGGGTGCGGCGGGCGGCGCCGGAGAGCGCGGAGTCCTCGGCCTGGGCGAGCTTGTCGAGGACGTGGGGCGGTACGACTGTGCAGAAGACGGGCTCTTGGCCCCCGTTTGTCGTCATGGTTCGCACGATTGCACTCCGTTAGGGGCGTGTCACCAGGCGCAACCTTGATTGGTGAAATGTCGCCGTATGGGTTGCGAATCGTCATCGCCGTGTTACTGACCGTCGCGTTCGGGCTGCGGGTGGGTGGGGGCTGGCCGCACAGTCGCCCGCGCCCTTCGGGCGGGCCGGTGTGGTCTTGCGCACCTTTTGTCCTGGTTGGGGTGCTGGTCCCGCATACTGATACGACCCCGCGCGACAGAGAAGACTCGGCTACGCTGCTCCGCATCATGCGTTTCGGGCTGCTTCTCCTTAGCTGCCGCGGCGAGGGCCTGTAGTCGAGGCCGACCCCCTCCCCGCGGTGCTCTGGCGTTGCGTTGTCGGCCGTCCTTTCGGACCATCGAGGAGCCCACGCACCATGGCGAACCGCCAGCAGCCCACGTCCATGCCGATCCACAAGTACGGGCAGTACGAGCAGGTCGACATCCCCGACCGCACCTGGCCGGACAACCGGATCACCGTCGCCCCCCGCTGGCTCTCCACCGACCTGCGCGACGGCAACCAGTCCCTGATCGACCCGATGTCGCCCGAGCGCAAGCGCCGGATGTTCGACCAGCTGGTCAAGATGGGCTACAAGGAGATCGAGGTCGGCTTCCCGGCGTCGGGGCAGACCGACTTCGACTTCGTACGGTCGATCATCGAGGAGCCGGGCGCCATCCCCGACGACGTCACGATCTCCGTACTGACCCAGGCCCGTGAGGACCTGATCGAGCGGACCGTCGAGTCCCTGAAGGGCGCCAAGCGGGCCACCGTGCACCTGTACAACGCCACCGCCCCGGTCTTCCGCCGCGTCGTCTTCCGCGGCTCCAAGGACGACATCAAGCAGATCGCCGTCGACGGCACGCGCCTGGTGATGGAGTACGCCGAGAAGCTGCTGGGCCCGGAGACCGAGTTCGGCTACCAGTACAGCCCGGAGATCTTCACCGACACCGAGCTGGACTTCGCGCTGGAGGTCTGCGAGGCGGTCATGGACGTCTGGCAGCCCGGCCCGGGCCGCGAGATCATCCTCAACCTGCCCGCCACCGTGGAGCGTTCGACGCCGTCCACGCACGCCGACCGCTTCGAGTGGATGGGCCGCAACCTGTCCCGCCGCGAGCACGTCTGCCTGTCGATCCACCCCCACAACGACCGCGGTACGGCCGTCGCCGCCGCCGAGCTGGCGCTGATGGCCGGCGCCGACCGCGTCGAGGGCTGCCTGTTCGGGCAGGGCGAGCGCACCGGCAACGTCGACCTGGTCACCCTGGGCATGAACCTGTTCTCCCAGGGCGTCGACCCGCAGATCGACTTCTCCGACATCGACGAGATCCGCCGCGTCTGGGAGTACTGCAACCAGATGGAGGTCCACCCGCGCCACCCGTACGTGGGCGACCTGGTCTACACGTCCTTCTCCGGCTCCCACCAGGACGCCATCAAGAAGGGCTTCGACGCGATGGAGGCCGACGCGGCCGCCAAGGGCGTCACCGTCGACGACATCGAGTGGGCGGTGCCGTATCTGCCGATCGACCCGAAGGACGTCGGGCGGTCGTACGAGGCGGTCATCCGCGTCAACTCGCAGTCCGGCAAGGGCGGCATCGCGTACGTCCTGAAGAACGACCACAAGCTGGACCTGCCGCGCCGGATGCAGATCGAGTTCTCGAAGATCATCCAGGCGAAGACGGACGCCGAGGGCGGCGAGGTCACCGGCGCCGACATCTGGGCGGTCTTCCAGGACGAGTACCTGCCGAACCCCGACAACCCCTGGGGCCGCATCCAGGTCCGCAACAACCAGTCGACCACCGACAAGGACGGCGTGGACACGCTGACCGTGGAGGCCGAGGTCGACGGTGTGGAGACCACCCTGGTCGGCACCGGCAACGGCCCGATCTCCGCGTTCTTCGACGCGCTGCAGGGCATCGGCGTCGACGCCCGGCTGCTGGACTACCAGGAGCACACGATGAGCGAGGGCGCCTCCGCGCAGGCCGCCTCGTACATCGAGGTCGCCATCGACGGCAAGGTCATGTGGGGCATCGGAATCGACGCGAACACCACGCGCGCCTCCCTGAAGGCCGTCGTCTCCGCCGTCAACCGCGCGGCGCGCTGACCAGCCCTACCGGCGGTTTGAGAGCCCCGTTCGCCGGATTCCGGCGGGCGGGGCCCGTCGTTTACCGGCCAAACCCTGTGGAGGTCACGGGAAGGCATCGTCCGGAGTACTGACTGCGCCTCATCGATGTGGCTAACATCACGCAAGCGCGGCGATGTTGCCGTGGAGTTACGGAGGTGCGACGTGCTGCCAGGACGGGGACCAATCGGCCATGCCGCCGGGCTCGCCCGCGGCGGACCGGCCGGCAGCGGCGGTCCGACCGGAGGTGCCGCGCGGCTCTCGCGTCTCCTGGGCACCAGGATCGCGTGGACCGGTGTCGGCGACGGCGAGTTCTTCTGCCCCGGCTGCGGAGGCGACCGCAACTACCAGCGCCTCACCGGACGCCGCCGCTTCACCCTCCTCGGCGTCCCGGTGCTGCCGCGCGGCGAGACCGGCCCCGTCGTGGAGTGCGCGGCCTGCCGCCACCACTACGGCACCGAGGTCCTCGACCACCCCACCACCGTCCGCCTCTCGGCGATGCTCCGCGACGCCGTCCACACCGTCGCGCTGGCCGTCCTCGCGGCCGGCGGCACCCGCACCCGCACCTCCCTGAGCGTCGCCGCCGGCGCCGTACGCTCCGCCGGCTTCGACGACTGCACCGAGGAACAGCTCGACGCCCTCGTCGAGGCCCTCGCCGCCGACACGGGCCGCCTCTTCGGGGAACCCTGCGCGGCGGCCGGACTGTCGATAGAGCTGCACGAGGCCCTCGACCCGCTCGCCCCGCACCTCGCCCCCGCGGGACGCGAGGCGATCCTCCTGCAAGGCGCCCGGATCGCCCTCGCGGACGGCCCCTACACCCCCGCCGAGCGCGACGTCCTCTCCACCGTCGGGGCGGCGCTCACCATCGGCGGGGACGAGGTGACGCGCCTGCTCGCGGCGGCCCGCACCCCGTCCTGACGCCGGGCGGCGGTGCCTTCCAGCCGTCCCGGGTGTCCCTAGAGCAGTCCCGCAGCCGCCAGGAACTTGCCCACCCGCGCGACCTCGTCGTCCGACAGCGGCACCTGGGGCTCCGCCGTCGCCGGGCACGCGATGACGCCCCGCAGATGCAGGGCCGCCTTGAACGCGCCCAGGGCGGAGGAACTCCGGCCCATGCGGTGGGGGTCGCCGACGCCGACCATGCCGAACAGGGCGCACAGCCGCTCCTGCTCGGCGCGCGCCCGCTCCCGGTCGCCCGCCCGGCACAGGCGGTGCAGCCGGACGTAACCGGCGGGGTCGACGTTGGCCAGGCCGGGGACCGCGCCGTCCGCGCCCATGGCGAGCGCGGCGTCCACGAGCAGTTCCGAACCGGTGAGGACGGCGAAGCCGGTCACGAGGGCGTCGTCGCGGGCGCCCGTGACGACCGTACGGAACCCGGCCAGGTCCCCGCTGGAGTCCTTCAGCCCGGCGATCACCCCGTGCGCGGCCAGCTCCAGCACCACCTCCGCGGGCAGCTTGGTGTGGACGGCGACCGGGATGTCGTACGCGAGGACGGGGACGGGGGAGCGGGAGCCGAGCAGACGGTAGTGGCGGGAGATCTCCGCCGGGTGGGTGCCCGCGTAGAACGGGGCGGTCGCCACGACGGCCTCCGCCCCCGCCGCCGTCACCGCCCCGACGTGGTCGAGGACCCGGGGCGTCGTCATGTCGATCGCCCCGGCGAGCACCGGGACCTGACCGCCCACGTGCCCGACGACCGTCTCCACCACCGTCCGCCGCTGCGCGTCCGTCAGGAACGCCGCCTCCGACGACGACCCCAGCACGAACAGCGCGTCCACACCGCCCGCCACCAGATGGTCGACCAGCCGGACCAGGGAGGGGACGTCCACCTCGCGGTCCGGTGTCAGAGGGGTGCAGACGGGCGGGATGACTCCGGTCAGCGGGGCGGGGACGGTCATGGCTGCTCCCTAGGTGTCTCGTACGGCGCGCTCCTGTACGGCCATGGCGGTGGCCGGGGAGACGGACGCCGGCCCGGACCCGGCCTCGGCGACCAGGTCCCGCGTCGACTCCGTCTCCCCCACAGGATGGTGGCAGCGGAAGCGGTGTGCGGGGGCCGACGCGGCCGCGAAGTCCGGCATGACCTCCGCGCACACCTCGTCCGCCCGCCAGCAGCGGGTACGGAACGGGCAGCCGCTCGGCGGCCGCGTGGCCGACGGCACCGGGCCCGCCAGCGGGATCGGGTCGATCGGGTCCAGCAGGCCGGGCGTCGCCGAGAACAGCGCCCGTGTGTACGGGTGCCGGGCCCGGCCGGTGACGTCGCCGGCCGGGGACTCCTCCACGATCCGCCCCAGGTACATGGTGATCACCCGGTCGCTCATCCGCCGCACCGTCTGGATGTCGTGCGACACGAAGACCAGCGCCAGCCCGAGCCGCTCCTTCAGGTCGAGCAGCAGGTTCAGGATCTGCGCGCGCACCGACACGTCCAGCGCGCTCGTCGGCTCGTCCGCCACGACGAGCGGGGGATCGAGGGCGAGCGCGCGGGCGATGGCCACCCGCTGACGCTGTCCGCCCGAGAGCCGGCCCGGCAGCCCGTCGGCCAGGACGGCGGGCAGGCCGACCAGCGCCATCAACTCCCGCACCCGTTCCTCGCGTTCGGCGGGCGT
Source organism: Streptomyces sp. NPDC030183 (assembly GCF_055573455.1). Classification (NCBI taxonomy): domain Bacteria; kingdom Bacillati; phylum Actinomycetota; class Actinomycetes; order Kitasatosporales; family Streptomycetaceae; genus Streptomyces; species Streptomyces sp. NPDC030183. The sequence continues at coordinate 15,398 of NZ_JBVIBK010000001.1, read as the reverse complement.
GCCGCGCCGGTGCACATCGAGCGGGTCACGCAGGATCCGGCGGACGGACAGCCGGCGGTTCAGGGCCGTGGACGGGTCCTGGAAGATCATGCCGGTGCCGGCGCCCACGGTCGCCCGGCGCTCCGCCGGCCCCATGGACCACAGGTCCCGCCCCCGGAAGGAGACCGTCCCGGCCGTCGGCCGCTCCACACCCACCAGCACCTTCGCCAGCGTCGACTTCCCGCACCCCGACTCACCGACCACGCCCACCGTCTCACCGGGCGCGATCGTCAGGTCGGCGCCGGTCAGGGCGTACACCCGGTCGCGGGTGAAGAGGCCGCCGCTGCGCGCCCGGTGGACGACATGGGCGCCGGAGACCTCCACGAGTGCGCTGCTCACCGGGTCACCTCGTGATCCGTCGTGGTCAGGTCCACCACCGGGTGGTGGCAGGCCGCCGTGTGGGTGCGGGGGCCCCGCAGGGCCGGGACCGTGGTGTGGCACACCTCGCTCGCGCGGGGGCAGCGGTCGGCGAAGCGGCAGCCCGCCGGGAAGTCGGCGGGGGAGGGGACGACCCCCCTGATCTGCGTCATCCGCGCGGCCGCCGACTCCAGCGACAGGACGCTGCCGAGCAGGCCGCGCGTATAGGGGTGGGCGGGGGCCTCCACGAGGTCCGCCGTCACGCCCGTCTCGACGATCCGGCCGCCGTACATCACCGCCACCCGGTCCGTGACGTCCGCGACCAGCGCCAGATCGTGCGACACCAGGACCAGCGCGAAGCCAAGTTCCGCGCGCAGCCGCAGCAGCAACTCGATGACCTGCGCCTGGACCGTGACGTCCAGGGCCGTGGTCGGTTCGTCGGCCACGATCAGGCTCGGGTCGCGGGACAGGGCCATCGCGATCAGCACACGCTGGCGCTGTCCGCCGGAGAGTTCGTGCGGATAGCCGCGGAGGGTGCGGACGGGGTCGAGGCCGACCATCTCCAGCAGTTCGGCCGGGGTGCGGCCGCCGCCCCGCCGGACGACCTGCCCCAGCTGGGCGCGGATCGTCATCGCCGGGTTCAGCGAGGACAGGGCGTCCTGGTAGACCATCGCCATCTCATGGCCGAGCAGCCGGCGCCGGGTCCGCATCGGCTCGCCCACCAGCTGCCGCTCCCCGAACCGGACCCGGCCGCGCACCCGCGCCCCCTTCGGCTCCAGCCCCATCACCGTCAGCGCGGTCAGCGACTTGCCGCACCCCGACTCACCGACCAGGCCCAGCACCTCCCCGGCCCGGACCTCGAAGCTGATCCCGTCGACGATGTCCACGCCCCGGTGCCGCTGGTCGAAGCCGATCGCCAGGTCCTCCACGGCCAGTACCGGCCGCCCGGTGGGCAGGGGCCGCGCCCGCGCCCGCAGCCGCCGACCCGCCTCGGCCAGCCCCGGCAGCTCCACCTCGCCCCCGGCGGCCTCCACGGGGTCCTCCACGGGGTCCTCCACGGCCTCCCCGGGACCGGCCCCGACGGCCGCCGGGCCGACCGCGCCGCCACCGCCCCCGGCCCGGTGCTCCCCGCCCCCGGTCCGGTGCCCGTCTCCGCCTCCCGTCGGGCGTTCCGTGTCCCGGCCCGCCGGGGCCGCCCAGGCGTCGGAGACGCCCTCGGAGAGGACGTTCAGGGACAGGACCGTGACCAGCATCAGCAGCCCGGGGAAGACCGTCGCCCACCAGCCGCCCGTCAGCACCATGTTCTTGCCGTCCGCGATGACGCTGCCCCACGACGGGTCCGGCGGCCGTACGCCCGCGCCGATGAAGGACAGGGACGCCTCGAACACGATGGCCTCGGCGACCTGCACGGTGCAGAACACCAGGACGGGCGCCGCGCAGTTGACGGCCACGTGCCGGACCACGATGTGCGCGGTGCGGGCCCCGATGACCCGCTCGGCCGTCACATAGTCCTCGCCGTACTGGTCGAGGACGTTGGCCCGCACGACCCGGGCGACCGGTGGGGTGAACAGGAAGGCGATCGCGCAGATCAGCACCTCGATGCCGCCGCCGAAGACCGCGACGAGCACGGCGGCGAGCGCGATGCCCGGGAACGCCATGACGACGTCCAGGCAGCGCATCAGGGTCTCGTCGACCGCCTTGCGCGAGGTCGCGGCCACGGCCCCCACGAACGCGCCCACGAGCAGCGCCAGCGCGGTGGCCCCGAGCCCGATCGCGAGCGACCAGCGGGCCCCGTGCATCAGCCGGCTGAGGATGTCCCGGCCGAGGCTGTCCTGGCCCATCCAGTGCTCGGCGGAGGGCGCGCCCGTGCCGCCGACGAGGCTCCGCTGGTCGAGCGGGTCGTGCGGGGCGAGCAACGGGGCCAGCAGGGCGGTGAGGACCACGACCGCCAGGAAGCACACGGCCACCCGGGACAGGACCGGCAGCCCGCGCCACGAGCGGAGCCGGACGCCGGGTCCGGACAGGGCGTCCGTCAGGCGTTCGCGCGTGGTCACCAGCAGGCCGAACATCAGCGCATCAGCTCGCATCCCTCAGTCGCGGGTTCACCAGCAGGTAGAGGACGTCGATGACGAGGTTGACGACGACGAACCCCGCGGCCGTGGTCAGGACGACGCCCTGGACGACCGCCGGGTCGCCGTTCTTCACGGCGTCGATCATCAACTTGCCCATGCCGGGCAGCGAGAAGATCGTCTCGATGACGACCGCCCCGCCCAGCAGATAGCCGACGCGCAGCCCGAGCACCGTGAGCGGGTTGATCAGCGCGTTGCGCAGGACGTTGCGGCCCACGACGACCCGCGGGGGCAGGCCGCTCCCGATCGCCGTCCGCACGTAGTCCTTGTCCAGCTCCTCCACCACGGCCGTCCGCACGATCCGGGTGAGCTGCGCGGCCACCGGCAGCGACAGGGCGAGCGCGGGCAGCGTCATCGTCCTCAGCCACCCGGTGAAGGAGTCGGCCGGGTTGACGTAACCGCCGGTCGGGAACCAGCCCAGGTCCACCGCCAGGTACTGGATCATCAGCAGCGCCAGCCAGAAGCCGGGCGCGGCGACGCCGGTCAGCGACACCACGCGGATGATCTGGTCCGGCAGCCGGTCCCGGTGGATGGCCGCCGTGACCCCGCCGAGCAGCGCCAGCACCACGGCGATGCCCAGCCCGAGGAAGGTCAGCTGGAGGGTGAGGGGAAGGGCGGTGGTGACCTGCTCGACCACCGGGGCCCGGGTGAGCGCGCTGGTCCCCATGTCGCCGTGGAGCAGATCCCCGACGAAGGCGACGTAGCGCACCGGCAGCGGGTCGAGGAGGCCGTTCTCCTCCCGGAACGCGTGCAGTTGCTCCGGGGTGGGATTGGCGCCCTGGAAGAACGCGGACGCCGGGTCGACGTCCGAGAACCGCATGACGACGAAGACGAACAGCACGATCCCGAGCCCGAGGGGGACCAGCAGGGCGATCCGCCGGAGCAGGATGCGCAGGACGGCGATCACGCTAGACCCACTTGGCCTGGAGCAGGTTGATCCCCGGATAGGGCTGTGCCCTTATCCCCGACAGCCGCTTCGGGTCCCACGCCGTCATCAGCTCGTTGTGGACCACCGGGTACAGCACGGCCTGTTCGGCGACGACGTCGATGTAGTCCTGGACCATCGCCTTCTTCCGGTCGGCGTCCGGCTCCCGGGTGGCCCGGTCCATGTCCCTGAACAGCTTCTTGGCCACGGCGTCGTCGGCCCAGCGCGCGTACCGCATCCACAGGTTCTGGGGGCCGTAGTTGTAGTGCATGATCAGATCCGCGTCGAGGCCGAACTGGTTCGGGTTCGAGGCGGCGGCCACGACCTGGTAGTCCTGCTTCTGGTCCATCTTGGTGAACACGGCGGTCGTCTCCTGCGGCGAGAGCGTCGTCTCGACGCCGATCGCGTCCCAGGACGCCTTCACGGTCGGCAGGCAGTCGACGATCCAGCTCACGTTCACCGCGAGGATGTCGACCTTCAGCCCGCGCACGCCCGCCTCGGCCAGCAGCGCCTTCGCCTTCTCCGGGTCGTACCCGTACACCGTCTTCGCCGGCCGGTAGCTCGGGTTGCCCTCGTTCAGGAAGGAACTCGCCGGTGTCCCGTGCCCCTTCAGGGCGACCTCGATCATCTTGTCGCGGTCGATGGCGTAGTGCAGGGCCTGCCGGACGCGGACGTCGTCGAAGGGCTTGTGCCGGGTGTTGAACATCAGGAAGAGGTTGTTCATCCCGGAGCCGCCCTGGACGGTCATCCCGCCCTTCTCCAGCTGCCCGATGTTGGCGTACGGGATGTTGTCGGCGATCTGCGCCCCCGCGCTCGCCCCGGAGATCCTCGCGACCCGGGGCGCGGCGTCCACGATGGTCAGCCAGTTCATCTTCCTGAACGCGGCCGGGCGGGGCCCGTTGTAGTCGGCGTACGCCTCGAACGTCGTGTTGGACTTCGGGTGGTGGGCCGTCTGCCGGTACGGCCCCGACCCGACGGCCTTGCCCTTGACGGCCTCCTCCCAGGCGCCCGGCCGGGAGAAGACGTGCTTCGGCATGATCTTCGCCAGGGTCAGCCGGGAGACGCCCTCGGGGAAGGGGAACTTGAGGACCAGCTCGACGTTCCGCGCGTCGATCTTCCGGACCTCCTTCAGCCAGCTCGCGAAGAACCCCTTGGCAAGGGTCTGGGTGCCGGGGTCGAGAATCCGCTCGTAGACGAAGACCACGTCGTCGGCGGTGACCGGTTTCCCGTCGTGGAACGTGGCGCCGGGCCGCAGCTCGAACCGCCACGACGTGCCGCCGAGGTCGCCGGGCACGGCCGTCGCGAGCGCCGCGTACGGCTCGCGGGAGATGGGGTCGGTGTCGAGGAGCCCCTCGTAGATGTGGTGGTTGGCGGCCATGCAGAACGCGGACGCGGTCTGGGTCGGGTCCCAGCTGCCGTCGTTGCCGTAGCCGATGACGGCGGTCAGGGTGCCGTTCCTCCCGCCGCCACCGCCGGTGTCGTTCGTCGACTCCGGGCCGGCCGAACAGGCGGCCAGAGCGGGGGACAGGGCCGCGGTCGCGCCCAGCGCGCCGGAGTGCTTCAGGAACGACCGGCGGGCCGGTGCCGGGGCGTCATGGGTCACATCGCGCACGGTTCCTCCAAAGAGGCGGCGAGGGAGCGAAGCGGTGGGGGCTCGATGACGGAGGTACGACGTCCTACGTCCTACAGGGGGCAGCGTGACCTTAGGAGCGCCGCCGGGGGCGGTCAAGGGATCGCACACGAATGGCGTAGCCGCCAGAGGTTGGACCAATGGAGGGCCAACACCGGTACGAAACAAGGAGGGTTGAGGCTCCGTTGGGAGGGAGTTCGCCGGGGTGGTCACCCGGTGTTCACCCGGCGTTCCCCCGGCCCCTCGGTGTGGTTCCGGTCCGCCGGGCGGGTCGAGGGCGGTCCGGCGAGCGTACGATGCGGCGCATGTCTCAGGAGAGCGGCGGCCGCCGCCGGCCCGAGCGGCGGGTGAGCGGCCAGGTCCAGCACGCGGTGATGCAGCTCATCCTCGACCGCAAACTGCGGGCGGGGGCACCGCTGCCCACCGAGACGGAGCTGATGGAGGACCTCGGGGTCAGCCGCAACTCCGTCCGCGAGGCCCTCAAGGCGCTCCAGGCCCTCGACATAGTCGACATCCGGCACGGCTACGGCACCTATGTGGGCGAGGCGTCCCTGACGCCCCTCGTCGACGGCCTGACCTTCCGTACGCTCGCCCGGCCCGACGGCGACACCGCCGCGCTCGCGGAGATCCTCCAGATCCGGGAGGTGCTGGAGGAAGGGCTCGTACGCCGGGTCGCGGGCACGCTCACCGAGGCGGAGCTGGACGCCCTCGCGGCCGTCGTCGACCGGATGGAGGCGGCCGGCCGGGCGGGCGAGCCCGTCGCCGAACTCGACCGTGACTTCCACGAACTCCTCTACGCCTCCCTCGGCAACGCGCTCGTCCCCCAACTGCTCGGCGCCTTCTGGACGGTGTTCCTGCGCGTCGCGGGGGCCCGCGGCTGGACCGACGACCCCGCCCCGGAGCTGACCGTCCGCCGCCACCGCGACATCGTCGCCGCCCTGCGCGCCCGCGACGTCGAGGGCGCGCAGCGGGCGATGTCCGAACACTTCCGCGGCATCGAGGCCCGCGCGGCGACGGCTTCCACGGAGCGCACGGCGAGCCGCGACGCACCCCGCTAGGCCCTGGCGTCACATTCCCGCCTACCCCGCGACGCCATGCACGCGCTCTCGACGCACCGGGCCCCGACCCGAGTACGTCCAGTACACGGGTCAGGGCCCGGCACGCCGAGAGCACGCACCTGACGCCGCGGGGTCGCCCTCCAGGCGACGGCGGGAATGTGACGACAGGGCCTAGGCTGGCCGGATGACCGACCCGATCGAACCCTGGAGCCCGGCTGCCGCCGGAGTGCTGAGGCTGCCGTCCGGGCGGCTGGTGCGCGGGCGGGGGCTGCGGCATCCGCTGCCCGAGGGGGCCGCGCCGACGTACGCGGTGTATCTGCTCGGCAAGGAACCGCCCGCAGTGCCCTGGCCGGCGCACTGGTTGCGGTGGCCCGACTTCCGGCTGCCCGCCGACCGGGCGGAGGCGGCGAAGGTGCTCCGGGACGTGTGGGAACGGGCGTCCGGCGAGCGTGTCGAGGTCGCCTGCGGCGGCGGCCGGGGCCGTACCGGCACCGCACTGGCCTGTCTGGCGGTCCTGGACGGCGTACCGCCGGAGGAGGCCGTCGCGTATGTGCGCCGGCACTACGACCGGCACGCGGTGGAGACCCCGTGGCAGCGACGCTACGTACGCCGCTTCGGGACCTGACCGGCGGAACCCGACGGGCGGAACCGGACCGGCTGCCGCCCTGCCGGTCGGCCGCTCTGCCTTGGGCGGGACAAGCCCCCACCGTCCCTGCCCGCCCCATCCGCAGGGTGCTGCCCGTGAACCCCCGCTACGGGGTTTGCCGCCGAGGCGACAACAGGGGTTCGGGTACAGCCCTCGGGGATGGGACGGGTAGGGACGGCGGGGACGGAGAGGGTCCCGGGCCCCCAGGCCCCCGGACCCTCCCGGCTACGGGCCGCCGAACTCGGCCGGCCCGTAGAGCGCGTGCGGCGACCCGGTCATCAGCGCCCAGTAGCGGTCGCCGTACGACCAGTGCCACCACTCGGTGGGGTAGTTGACCAGCCCGGCCGTGGTGAGCGCCGCCGAGAGGGTGCGGCGGTTGCCGCGGGCCGCCTCGGAGATGTGCGGCGCGTCGGTGTAGCAGGCGTCGTCGCTCTCCTCGGGGCTGGCGTCGACCCTGGTGCCCATGTCGAGCTCCTCCCCCGTGACGGTGCACAGGGTGAGATCGACGGCGGCCCCGGCGACATGCGGCCCGATCTCCGGCGGGGAGAGGGAACGGCTGGTCTGCTCGCGCAGATGGTCCTCCGGCCAGTCCGGGTTGGCCAGCCGCAACTCGGCCGCGTACGCCTCGAAGTACGTGGTCTGCAGTGCCAACGGCCGGTACCCCTCGGTCACCAGCAGCCGCAGACCGTCCGGCAGCAGCCGGGCGGCCCTGGCCAGCCGCCAGGCCACGCCCTCGCGCAGGTGCGCGAACGCGCCCTCCGCGTCGGCCTGGCGCGGGTCGACCACCACGAAGGGCAGCTCCCTCAGATCGACGAGGGGTTCACCGCAGTCCCGGACCGGGACGCGCGCGACCTCAGGGTCGCTCATGAGGATGATCGAAGGCATGCGTCGTCTTCCACAGGGTCCACGAGTCCCGAGTGCTTCCTGGGCCTCGTACCGGAGGTGTGCTGCGGGGGATGAGGTCGCGCCCCGGGGAGGGACCTGATCCCCTGATGTCCCTCCCCGGGGGCTTCCCCCCTTGAGTGGTGGTCTGTGGCCTGGCGACGGTGGTGTTCCCCGTCCGTTCTGCCGTCCTGATCCCACTGTGTTCATGTTCCCGCCGGTCCGTCCCCTGTGCGTTCCGGTGGGCCGACCGGCCGGGCGGTGGTCGCCCGGCCGATCCGTTGTTCCCCCGAGAACCCCGAGAATGCCGGGCTCCGCTGGAAGTTCTCTGCAAGTCGGCCGCAAGCGACTTCAAGCCGCGCCGAAGCGGCCCGGCAGAGCTACTCCGGCGCCCCCGGCCACGGTTCGTACCGCTCCCGGGCCTCGCACGCCTCGAAGACCGCCATGGCCTCGGCACGCAGCGCGGCGGCGCCCTCCGGGTCGCCGAGGGCGGCGCGGACGGCGGACAGGTCGCGCAGCGCGCGAGCGCGGGGGAGGGGCAGGGCGAGAACCTCCCAGAGGGCCGCCGAGGCGGTCAGCAGCCCGTCCGCGTCCGCCGGGCGGCCGTCCGCGAAGGCGCACTCGCCCAGCGTGCGCAGGGTCAGCGCCTCACCGAACCGGTCCTCGTGGACCCGGCAGACCTCCAGGATCTCCCGCAGCTGCGCCTCCGCCTCCCGGGTGTGCCCCAGCCGCAGCCGGGCCTTGGCGCGGGCCCGCAGGGCGTACGCCGCCATGTGCGGGTCGCCGAGGGCGCGCAGGATTTCCAGCGCCTGCTCGGCCACCCGCGCGGCCTCCTCGTACGCGCCGAGCGAGCGGTGCACCAGGCTGAGCGTGCGCAGCGCCAGCGCCTCGCCGCGCCGGCTGCCGAGCCGCCGGTACGCCCGCAGCGACTCGTCGAGCAGGGGGAACGCCCCTTCCTGGTCGCCGAGTTCCAGCCGTACGGAACCGCCGTACCGGCAGGCGACCCCGACCCCGGTGTCGTCGCCGACCCGCCGGAAGCCGTCGGCCGCGTCGGTCAGCGCGCGTTCCGCCTCGCGCAGTTCGCCGACCTCCCGGCAGGCGCTGCCCAGTCCGGCGAGCGCGGCGGAACGGCCCCGGACGTCGCCGAGTTCGGTGCAGATCCGCTCGGCGGTGCGGAAGTACTCCTGGGCCTCCGCTATCCGGTCCTGCTCGTACCGCAGCTGCCCGAGGCCGATGATCAGCAGGGCCTCGCCCGAGCGGTCCTCGGCGCGGCGGGCCGCGGCGAGCGCGGCGTCATGGCTGCGCCACCAGGCGTCGAAGCGGTTCTTGATGGCGAACGACGAGGAGCACAGGGCCGCCGCCGCCTCACAGGCGAGGGTGTGCAGGCCCAGGGCCGCCGCGCGCTCGACCGCCGAGGTCAGGGTGTCCGCCTCCGCGTCGAACCAGGAGAAGGGGTCGGCAAGGGCGAGGCGGGTGGTGCGGGCGCCGACGGGGGGAGGAGCCTCGGCGAAGTCGCCCGCCCCGAACCGGTCGCGCCCTTGCGGTGAGGGGGCACAGGGGACGCTCCCGCGCCCCTTGAGCGCGAAGCTCTGCCTGAGGACCACCGCGCCCGACGGCGCCGCCTTCGTCACCCGGTCCATCAGCCACAGCCCCGCGGACAGCGCCCGGCCCACCGCCGCCGTGCGGTCACCGGGCGGGTCCTCCGCCTCGGCGCGTTCGGCGGCGTAGACACGGACCAGGTCGTGCAGGCGGTAGCGGGGCTGCCCGATGTGGTCGGTGCCGGGGCAGTCGATCAACTGGGCGTCGAGGAGCCGCTCCAGGACCTCCTCCGCCTCGTCCTCCGGGGTGCCGGCGAGCGCGGCCACCGCCCACACGGCGACATCGGCCGAGCCCAGCGTGGCGATCCGCCGCAGCACCCGGCGCGCGTCCTCGTCCAGCGCCTGGTAGCTCAGGCCGAGGCTGGCCCGTACGGCCAGGTCGCCGACCGCCAGCTCGTCGAGCCGGCGGTGCTCGTCGGCGAGGCGCGCGGCGAGCACGCTCGGCGTCCAGTGCCGCCGGGTCGCCAGCCGGGCGCCCGCGATCCGCAGCGCCAGCGGCAGCCCCCCGCACAGCTCGACGATCCGGCGGGCGGCGGCCTCCTCACGGGGCTCGTCCGGGGTGCGTTCCGGGCCGGTCACCCGGGTCAGCAGCTCCAGACCGCGGACGTCGTCCAGCACGTCGAGGTCGGTGCGCCGCGCCCCGATCAGGCCGCCGAGCCGGGCCCGCGAGGTGACCAGCACCCCGCAGGTCGCACTGCCCGGCAGCAGCGGCCGGACCTGGGCCTCGCCGCCCGCGTCGTCCAGCACCAGCAGGATCCGCCGTCCGGCGACGAGGCTGCGGAACAGGTCGCCGCGCTCCGCGGTGTCCTCCGGCGGATCGGCGCCGAGGGCCCGCAGCAGCCGGCCCAGCACCTCGGCGGGCGGTACGGGCTCGCTGAAACCGTGGAGTTCGGCGTACAGCTGCCCGTCGGGGTACGCGCCCGCCACCCGGTGCGCGGCCTGCACGGCGAGCGTCGACTTGCCGACCCCGGCGGCCCCCGACACCACGACGACGGGCATCGCCTCCCGCTCCCCGGACAACCCCTCGACGACGCCCGCCAGTTCCTCCTCGCGCCCGGTGAAGTCCCCGATGGCGGGCGGCAGGAGCGACACCGTCCGGGGCACGGTGGCCGCGCCCCGCCCGGCGGCGGTGGTGGCGCCGGGCGCCAGCAGCTCAGGATCGGCCCGCAGGATGGCCTCGTACAGCCGGGTCAGCTCCGGTCCGGGGTCGAGGCCCAGCTCGTCGGCGAGCACCGCCCGCCCCTCCGCGTGGACGGCGAGGGCGTCCGCCTGCCGGCCCAGCCGGTACAGCCCCAGCATCAGCTGCCCGCGCAGCCGCTCCCGTGTCGGATGCGCCCCCACCAGCGCCGTCAGTTCGGTGACCAGCTCCGCCTCGTGGCCCCCGGCCTCCAGCTCCGCGGCGATGCGTTCCTCCAGCGCCGCCTGCCGGGCCTCCTCCAGCCGCCCGGCCTCGCCCCGCAGCGCGTCACCGACCCCGCCGAGCGCCGGACCGCGCCACAGGTCCGAGGCCGCCCGCAGCAGCAGCGCGGCGCGCTCGTGATCACCCGCGGCGGCGGCCTGCCGGCCCTCGGCCGTCAGCGCCTCGAACTCCGCCAGGTCGACCCGCCCGACCCCCGGCCGCATCAGGTACCCGGGCGGCCGCGTCTCGATCGCGTCCGCCGCCTGACCGGGCAACGCCCGCCGCAGCGCCGACACGTACGTCTGCACCAGGGCCCGCGCGGTGTCCGGGGGATCCTCGCCCCACACCGCGTCGACCAGCACGTCCGCGGGCACCACCTGCCCGGCCCGCAGCAGCAGCACGGCCAGCAGCGCGCGGGGCTTGGGGCCGCCCAGCCGCAGAGGTCTCCCCGCGTGCCACGCCTCGACCGGGCCGAGCAGTCGGAATTCCAGCTCCACGGGTCCCCATCTTCCGTGCCGTCGGACCGCCGGGACAGCGGTTGCTCACGCAACGTTCGACGCTGATGTACGCCGAGTGGTTTCCCAGGACGCGTGATGCGCCGGAGAGTTGTCGTAAATCGGGGGAACCAGAGGGAATCTTAGGTGGACGAAGCGGAGATTCGACATGTCCCCGTGGGCGACCTGTGCGAGTGATGTGGCGGAGGCGGGGATTACGGGCGTACGGGATACGCCGCCTGGAATGCCAGCCTCCGGTCCGCGTCGGCACCCAGGGCGGCGAGCAGGTCGTCGAGGGCCAGGAACTCCTCCCACACGGGGCGGCCGCTCGCCCCGGCCAGCCGTCCGACCACCAGGTCCTCCAGCTCCGACACCCGTTTGTTCTTCCACACCTTGTCGGCCAGGCTCACCAGCAGGTCCTCGAAGCCCACGTCCGGGTCCGCGGCCCACGCGGCGTGGGTCCCCGCGAACCGGGCCAGTTCCGGCTCCACCCCGCGGGCCAGCAGCAGCCGGCGTCCCGCCTCCTCGTGCGCGGAGCCGGGGCCGGACAGCTCCTCGGCGTGCTCCGTCTTGCCGATGTCGTGCGTGGCCGCCCCGAACAGCACCGCCGTCCGGTCGAACGGCAGCTCCGGGTACCGGCGTTCCACCCAGTCGGCCAGTCGGGCCGCCACGTCGTGCACGAGCCGCAGGTGCGCGGCGAGCCGAGGCGGCGCCCCGAGGTCCCGCAGCAGCGCGGCGGCCCGTTCGGGCAGCGGACGCAGAGAAGGCTCGGCGGCGGTCAGCGGATCGGCGGCGGTCACGCCGGCCAGTGTGCGTCATCGCGTGGACGAGGGCGACGGATACAGCCATCTCCGCAACAGCCTGCTGAGGAACGGCATGACCGCGAACGTCAGCGTCGGCAGCAGGACCAGCGGGAAGACCGCCGCGCGCAGCGGCAGCGGCCAGCCGGCGGTGTGCGGGGCCACCAGCCACTGGACGAGCAGCGTGAACGGATAGGCGCCCAGGAACGTCGTCAGCGCCATCTTCCAGCGCGGCGGGGCCGGCCCGTTCGTGCCCGGCAGATCGAACCAGGTCTCCATGCCGGTGGTGGACTGCCGTTCGCTGCTGACCTCCGTGGCGACGCCGTCGATCCGCGCGTGCCAGCGCGCCCGCTCCGCCGAGGTCAGCCAGGCCCCCAGCCGCTCGGGGTCGGAGAAGCGCAGGACCGCGTGGAAACGGTGCCCCTCCTCGGGCCGCAGCCAGGCGACGCCCTCGTTGCCGGGGAACCGGGAGGCGCTGCGCGTGACGCCCCGGGTCCACTCCTCGAAGACGTCCTCCTTGCCGGGCCGCACCTGCCAGGTGAACACGGTGGTGACGGGCTCGCCGCACCGGACTCGCGAGGTGTGCATGAGGACGAGGTGCCACACCCGGCGCCGATCATGCCGCGTCGACGGCCCCCAGGGGGCGTGAAGCACAGACTCCTGCCGAGTCTAGACACAGCGGGTCACCGTGGGGATGCGAAGAGTGAAACTCGATACGGCGGGGGTAGCACCGTGAAGGCAATGGGCGAAGGGCTCGGGGGACGAGACCCGGCGCGGCGCGTCGAGTGAGGCGGAGGACACGGTGGAGGAACTGGCGCGGGGACCCGCGAGAACCACGGGAGCGCGGTCCGCCGCCCGGCACCCGGCGGCCCCGCGGTGAACGGCAACGGCAGGAAGCCGCCGATCGGCACCTACGCGGTGGACACCCGCACCGGGCAGGTCGGCCGGGTCATGGGCCACGAGGGGCCGTACGTCCAACTGCGGCCCGTGGGCGGGGGACGCGAGTGGGACTGCCCGCCCAGGGCCGTACGGGCCGCGACGACGACGGAGCGGCTGCGCGCCGCGACCGCCCACGAGAACGCCCGCGGCCGTGGGGAGGTCCCTTGAAGCCGGCCCCCTGACCGAGTGAAGGCCGCCCTCTGATCGCGGTCCGCCTCGGCGCCGTCGTAGGCGAGAATGGGCCCATGAGTCTGTTCCGCGACGACGGCATCGTGCTGCGCACCCAGAAGCTGGGCGAGGCGGACCGGATCATCACGCTGCTCACCCGCGGTCACGGACGCGTACGGGCCGTGGCCCGGGGGGTGCGGCGCACCAAGTCGAAGTTCGGGGCGCGACTGGAGCCGTTCTCCCATGTGGACGTGCAGTTCTTCGCGCGGGGCAGCGAACTGATCGGCCGCGGACTGCCCTTGTGCACCCAGAGCGAGACGATCGCGCCCTACGGCGGCGGCATCGTCACCGACTACGCCCGCTACACCGCCGGGACGGCCATGCTGGAGACGGCCGAGCGGTTCACCGACCACGAGGGCGAGCCCGCCGTGCAGCAGTACCTGCTGCTCGTCGGCGGACTGCGCACCCTCGCCCGCGGTGAACACGCCCCGCATCTCGTCCTCGACGCCTTCCTGCTGCGCTCCCTCGCGGTCAACGGCTACGCCCCCACCTTCAGCGACTGCGCCAGGTGCGGGCTGCCCGGACCCAACCGGTTCTTCTCGGTCGCGGCCGGCGGCTCGGTCTGCGTGGACTGCCGGGTACCCGGCAGCGTCGTACCCTCTGCGCAGGCCCTGGAACTCCTCGGCGCGCTGCTGACGGGGGACTGGGCGACCGCGGACGCCTGTGAGCCGCGGTACGTCAGGGAGGGGAGCGGACTGGTGTCCGCCTATCTGCACTGGCACCTGGAGCGCGGACTGCGCTCACTTCGGTACGTGGAAAAGTCGTAGAGCACCACGGTCTTAGAGCACCACAGTCGTAGAGCATGACAGAGGAGACGAGAAACACATGGTGGTACGCGGGTTCCTGGGGCGTCAGCGCCGCGAGTACAAGTCGCCCGTGCCGCACCCGTCCGGTGCCCGCGCGCCCAAGCTCCCCGGCGAACTGGTCCCCAACCACGTGGCGATCGTCATGGACGGCAACGGCCGCTGGGCCAAGGAGCGGGGGCTGCCGCGCACCGAGGGCCACAAGGTCGGCGCCGAGCGCGTCCTGGACGTCCTCCAGGGCTCGATCGAGATCGGCGTGCGCAACATCTCCCTCTACGCCTTCTCCACCGAGAACTGGAAGCGCTCGCCCGACGAGGTCCGCTTCCTGATGAACTTCAACCGCGACTTCATCCGCAAGACCCGCGACCAGCTCGACGAACTCGGCATCCGTGTCCGCTGGGTGGGCCGGATGCCCAAGCTGTGGAAGTCCGTCGCCAAGGAACTCCAGGTCGCCCAGGAGCAGACCAAGGGCAACGACCTGCTGACCCTGTACTTCTGCATGAACTACGGCGGCCGCGCCGAGATCGCCGACGCCGCGCAGGCCCTCGCCGAGGACGTCCGCGCGGGCCGCCTCGACCCCTCCAAGGTCACCGAGAAGACCTTCGCGAAGTACCTCTACTACCCGGACATGCCCGACGTCGACCTGTTCCTGCGGCCCAGCGGGGAGCAGCGCACCTCCAACTACCTGCTCTGGCAGAGCGCGTACGCCGAGATGGTCTTCCAGGACGTCCTCTGGCCGGACTTCGACCGCCGCGACCTGTGGCGCGCCTGCGTGGAGTTCGCCTCCCGCGACCGCCGCTTCGGCGGCGCCATCCCGAACGAGGAACTGCTGGCGATGGAAGGCCGACAGGAGGACTGACCCGTGGCCGAGGCCGGTGGGGAGCACGTCGAGCTGGTGTACCGCGCGACGGTCGGGGACTTCCGCGAGGCGCTGCGTGTCGCCACGCGCGCCTCGGCCGCCGGCCGCTGGGGGCAGGGCCTGCTGTTCTTCGCCGCGGGCGCGGGCGCCCTCGTCACGGCCGTGTCCCTGGCGCTCGGCGGTTCACCGGGAGCCCAGGCACTCGTGGGCCTGGCCGCGGCCCTCATCGGCCTGGTCGTCCTGCCCTGGGCGCAGGCCCGCCGCCTGCACCGCCGGGCGGCGGCCAGGGGCGTGCACCGCACGGTGCTGGACCTCTGGGGCGTGACGACCACCACGGACCGGGGCACGCCCCGTATGTCCCGCTGGAACGAGATCACCCGCTACGCGGAGACCCGCGGCACCTTCGTCCTCCTGGACGCGCACGCGTACGCCCCGGCGCCCGTCCTGCTCCCGAAGCGGGTCACCAGAGATGTGGACGCCCTGCGAGCACTCCTCGACAAGAGGCTCAGCTCGCCCACCTAGGCCCTGTCGTCAAATTCCCACCTACCCCGCGACGCCATGCACGTGCTCTCGACGCACCGGGCCCCGACCCGAGTACGTCCAGTACACGGG